>DASUME010000051.1:0-4513 GCA_036277895.1 Polyangiales bacterium | reverse complement strand
CACCCGGCGCCCTTCGCGGCGGATCAGGGCCACGCCGAGCTCGGCCTCGAGCGCCGCGATGCGCTTGCTGATCGCGGACTGGGTGACCCGGAGGGCGGTCGCGGCCTGGCCCATGGTGCCGCCCACGCGCAGCGCGGCCAGGGCGTCGAGCTTGTCGATCATAGATTCCGCATCCTACTCGGTCCTACGCCATCGATTCTCTGTTGGAAGCATGCGCCGCGGCCCACACTCTAATTAGCTCGCCATGCTGATCCTCGCGCTCTCGCTCTGTTCGTTGCTCACTGCCCTGCTCTCGGGCGTGTTCGGCATGGCCGGCGGCATGCTGTTGATGGGCGCGTACACGGCGTTCTTGCCCGTGCCCACCGCGATGGTGCTGCACGGCGGCACGCAGCTGGTCAGCAACGTCACGCGCGCGATCCTGCTGCGCCGCTTCGTGTACTGGCGCGGCTTTGCCCGCTACGTGTTCGGTGCGCTGCTGGCGTTCGCCGCGCTGCTCACCGTGCACTACGTGCCGGACCCGCTGGTGGTCTTCCTCGGCCTCGGGCTAACGCCCTTCCTGGCCAGGCTGGTGCCCCCACGCTGGATCGACTTTCAGCGACCGGGTGCGGCGTTCGTGTGCGGCATCCAGGTCGCCGCCGTGCAGCTGCTCGCGGGAGCGGCGGGGCCGCTGCTCGACGTCGCGTTCCTCGACACCAAGCTCACGCGGCACGAGGTGGTGGCGACCAAGGCCGCGACGCAGGTGTTCTCGCACGTGCTGAAGGTCGTGTACTTCGTGCCCGCGATGACGTCGGGCGCGATCTCTCCCGCGCTGGCGGCCTGCATCTTGAGCGCGACCATCGCCGGCACACGCGTCGGCACGTACGTGCTCGAGCGCATGAGCGACGACTCGTTTCGCCGCTACAGCCGCCGCCTGATCTACGCGATCGGCTGCGTCTACCTGTGTAAGGCCGGCCTCTATGCGCTCTAGCGCGCGGCGGTCTTGGCGCGCACGGGCAGCTTCCAGTGCGGGCGCGGGAAGTGGCAGGTGTAGCCGTTCGGGATGCGCTCCAGGTAGTCCTGGTGCTCGGGCTCGGCTTGCCAGAAGTCGCTCACGGGCTCGACCTCGGTGACGACCTTGCCCGGCCACAAGCCCGAGGCGTTGACGTCCGCGATGGTGTCCTCCGCGATCGTCTTCTGCTCGGGGCTGGTGTAGTAGATGGCCGAGCGATAGCTCGCGCCCACGTCGTTACCCTGACGATTGCGCGTGCTCGGGTCGTGCACCTGGAAGAAGAACTCGAGCAGCGAGCGAAAGCTCAGCTTGCTCGGGTCGAAGAAGATCTCGATCGCCTCGGCGTGCGAGCCATGATTGCGGTACGTCGCGTTGGGCACGTCGCCGCCCGAGTAGCCGACGCGCGTGTGCGTCACACCCGGGATGCGGCGAATCAGATCCTGCATGCCCCAGAAGCAGCCGCCCGCGAGCACTGCCCGTTCGTCTGTTGCGCTCATCTACCTGGGATGCCACCCCGCCGGCCGTGCGTCCAGCATGCGGACACGCTCACAGCGTCGCGGTAGCTGCCAGGGCTTCAGCCACGTAGCGTCAGCACGCGCTCCAGGAGCGCGCGCGACGCCGTCATCAGTGCGTGACCTCGAGCCTCGGAGCTTCGCTCTGGAGCGGCTCCTTCGCCTGGCGTCCCGCTCGTAGAAAAAAATCGCGTGCCGCTCCTGCGAACACGCGCGAGCGCTCGCGGATCTCCGGATCGAACGCGACCACCGCGGCCAGGCCACCGAGCGTGAGCGCACCGGTCGCCACGCCGAGCGGCTTGCCACCGCGCTTCAGCGCCTTGCGCAGCGACTTGGTGGTCCTCTTGATCTGCTTGCGAATCTTCTTCGTGTTCATGCGCGGAGGCAGAGCAGACGTCATGCCAATGTCACTCGGTGAAGATCACGCGACAACGGCAAGTTGTCACACAAAGCGTGACGCACGTTTTGCTTCGCGTGGGGGGATTCGCCACGCTGTTTACTCGTCTTCGCGCACGCCGCGGTGCTTCTTGAGCTGGGCGACGTGCTGATGCAGGCCGTCGAGCGCCGGGTCGGGCGGCGGCGGCGCGAGCACGCGGCCCAGGAACTCGAGCGCGTCGCGGAAGCGGCCGGGCAGGGTGGCGCCCACGTGATCGGCGCCGCGCACCAGGCGGTACTCGTGGGCGATGCCGCGGTCGTAGAGCACGCGGTGCAGGAACTCGACGCCGCGGAAGAGGCCGAAGCTGTCCTGGTCGCCGCACTCCAGGTAGATGTCCAGCTCCGCGACGTCGTCGGGACGATCGTAGGCGATCGCGGTCGGGTGGTTCGCGCGCCAATAGGCCTCGTCGATCGGCGCGCCGTACGCCATCTCCAGCAGCTTGACGTCTTGCCAGAAGCGATCGCGCGGCTCGATCTCGGCGTAGTCCAGCACGGGCTGGATGCTCGGCTCGAGCGCGGCCACGGCGGCGAACAGGTCGGGATGCTTGAACGCGAAGCGCAGCGCACCGATGCCGCCCAGCGCGGGCCCCATCACGAGCGCGCGCTCGTCGCTGGCACCGTGGCGCGCGCGCACGTGCTTCATGAACGGACCGAGCAGCGCGTCTTCCCAGCGCTCGCTGCCGTCGCGCGCGTTCATGTATTGCGCGCGCTGCGTGAGCGACGGCGTCACCGCGAGCACCGGCGGCAGCACGCCGTCTTCCCACGCCTTCTGCAGCGTCTTGCTGACGCGCGCGAGGTACTCGCGCGACTGCCCCCCGCCGTGCAGCAGCAACATCAGCGGCAGCTGCGGATCGGCGCTCGAGTTCGGGCGCATGACCGCGTACTCGATCTCGCCCGGCACCTCTGCGCACTTCATCGAAGCGCGGATCAGCATCAGCCCTTGAACCCCAAGCCGAGCACGAAGATCTCGTAGCTCTCCTTGCGCGAGGCCTCCGGCTTCATCACGCGCACCTTGCTGAACAGCTCCTGCGTCTTCTTCTTGGCCTCGTCGAAGTCGGGCCCCTGGAAGATCTTGCCGATGAAGTGGCCCTGGCCGCGCAGCGTGCCCTCGGCGATCGCGAGCGCGTGCATGTAGAGGTCGTAGCTGCGGCATTGGTCCACGAAGCGGGTGCCCGTGGTCCACGGTGCCATGTCGCTCATCACGACGTCGAAGCTCGCCAGCCCGCCGACGTCCACGGGCTTCAGCGAGAGCACGTCGACCTGGCGGGTCTCGACGTGGGGCGGGAAGCCGCCGCGCCACTCCTGCTGGTCGACCGCGAGCACGCGGCCCTCGGCGCCGACCTTCGTCGCGGCGTACTGCGTCCAGGAGCCGGGGAACGCGCCCATGTCGAGCACGCGCATGCCGCGCTTGAACAGCTGGTTCTTGCGGTCCAGCTCCTCGAGCTTGTAGACCGACCGGGCGGCGAAGCCTTCCTTCTTGGCTTTCTCGCCGAAGGCGTCCTGGGGCCGCCCGGATTTGGTCATTTACACGAACCTCAGAAGCGCGTGCTTCAGGCCTGCTGGCGCTTGGCCTTGACGGCCGTACGCACGGTCACGAACGACTGCTTGGAGCCGGGCACGCCGCCCTCGACGAGCACGATGTTCTGGTCGTCGAGCACCTTCGCGACGCGCAGGTTCTGGATCGTCACCTGCGAAGCGCCCCACTGGCCGGGCATCTTCACGCCGGGGAACACGCGGCCGGGCGTCATGTTGGTACCGATGGCACCACCGTGACGCTGGTACTCGTGCGTGCCGTGGGTCTGCGTGCGCGAGCCCTTGAAGTTGTGGCGGACCATGACGCCCGTGAAGCCGCGGCCCTTGGTGTCGCCCGACACGTCGACCAGCTGGCCCTCGGCGAAGATCTCGGAGGCCTTGATCTGCGCGCCGACCTCGTACTTGGCGACCGTCTCCGCGGGCAGGCGGATTTCCTTCACGATCGCGGCGGCCTTCTGGCCGAGCTTCTTGAACAGGCCGCCTTCGGGCTTGTTCACGCTCTTCTCGCGCTTCTCGCCGAAGCCGAGCACCAACGCCGAGTAACCGTCGCGCTCCGGGGTGCGCTTGCCGATCACGACGTTCGGGCCGACCTCGATGGCCGTGACGCGGTGGACGAGGCCTTCCGCGTTGAAGATCTGCGTGTTTCCAAGCTTCTTGCCGATGAGGCCGGGCTGCGTGTTCATGACTGACTCTTCCTGTATCCGTAGCGACGAGCGCACGTCTGAGCGGCGGTTCCTCCGCGCGCGAGCACGACAGGATGCTACGAGGGCGCGAACTCTACCGGCGATGGGCCACTCGTCAAGGTGCACGAGGGGATCAAATGGGCGACAGCGCCTTGCGCGCAGCTTCGCCTACAGCGTCAGCTCGCTTACTCAGCACGGTCAGTGCACCCGCCGCGGCGGGTGCCCGATTGGCGAAACGGGATAGCGCGTCCACCACCGTCAGCAAGTCCGCGCCGCGGGGGCGCTGGGCCAGCTGCGCGAGCTCGGGCACCAGGTTTACGGCCTCTACCTGGCCGGTCAGCTCCACCGCGTAGCTGCGGGAG
>DASUME010000050.1:0-12572 GCA_036277895.1 Polyangiales bacterium | reverse complement strand
CGCAGCGTGTAGAAGCGATCGGAGAGTAGCTCGGCGTCCTTGTGGATCAGCTCCTCGAGGCGCGCGATCAGGTGGCCGCGCAGGTTGCGCGTCTCTTCGCGCAGGCGGCGTAGCTCGGCGCTCGCGTGATCGGCGAGCGTGCCGGCGCTGTCGAAGCACTCGTCGATGGTGGCGGTCAGGCGGTCCAGCGTGGGGTCGATCGGGCAGGCGGCGCTCAACGCGGGCAGGCTGTGGCGCCGCGCGGCCAGGAACTTGCGGAGCACACGCGCCGAGCCGAGCGTGACGCGCAGCTCGTTCATCGCCACCACGTCGAGGTCGCCGTGGCGCTCCACGCGGAGCAGGTGCGGCGCGATGTCGCGGATGCCGTCGAGCGGCAGCGGCTCGCCCGCGTTCAGCAAAGCGAGCGCCTCACCGGTCTCGGCCAGCGCGCGCTCGGATTCCTCGAACGAGCGCGCGAGCGGCAGCCGGAAGCCCGCCGTCACCGGGGCGCGCAGCAGGCCCGCCACCTCGGCCTCCAGCCGTCGCCACTCCAGGTCCGCCAATGTCTTCTGCAGCAGGGTCTCTTCGCTCACGGCCCCCGGGTTACCATTCGCGCAGCTTCCCGCCAGCAGTTCCCGGAGCGCGTCAGCGGTTGCCGAACGCGTCCGGCAGCATCAGGTCGCCCTCCATCCGGTTGCCCTTGCTGTGCTCGCGCTTCTTGGCCAGCGTGAGCTGGACCTGGTTCAGGTCGCGCTCGGGGGTCAGCTCGGTGGCGCCGGGCTTGTAGCCGGCCTTCTGCACCGCCAGCTTGAGCATCGTGCCGCGCGCCGCCTGAAACCGGCACGGTGTAGGAGCACACAACGCGCGCCCCTCGGCCTCCACGCTGGCGCCCGCCGGCTCGGTCAGCACCTCGACCGTGACCTCCGCAGAAGGCGGCGCCTCGGCCCTGACGGGCTCCGGGACGATGGCAGGCAGCGGCTCGGCAACGACGGGGAGCACGGGGGCGACAGGCGTCTTCTTTCGCTGCACCACCATCATCACCGCCACGCCCATCATCAACAGCACGCCGAGCGCGAGCAACAGCAGCGGAGTGCGCGCGCTCGGGGCCCGTGTCGGCTCATCGAGGAACATGGCCGGCGGGCGCGGCGGCTCGAGGCGCGGGGGGTGCGAGGACGCCGCCGTGGGCGCGAACGGGGGCTGGCGCTCCACGTGGGTGATCGTGCCCGGCGGCGGCAGCGACGAAGACAGCGGCGAGGTGGCCTGATCGCGCACGCAGATCAGCTCCTGCGCCAGCTCGTCCATCGACTGCGGGCGGTCGTCGGCGCTCTTGGCCACCGCGCGCTGGATCAGGCGCTCCAGTTCGGGCGGCGCCGAACAGCTGGGGTTGACCGCGACCAGCGGTGGCAGCGGCTCGAACATGTGCTGCGAAAGAATGCCCATGAACGTGTCGCCGAGGAACGGCACGCGCCCGGTCAGCAGCTCGTAGAGGATGATGCCTAGCGCGTAGATGTCGACGCGGTGGTCGAGCTCTTTGCCCGCCGCATGCTCGGGCGACATGTACTCGGGCGTGCCGAAGATCATGCCGGTGCGCGTGAGCCGGCGGCCCGGTGTGCTCGCGCCGTGCTCGTCGATCTCGCTCATCTTGGCGATCCCGAAGTCGACGATCTTCACGAAGTCTTCGCCGGTGTCGCGTGCGAGCAGGAAGATGTTCTCGGGCTTCATGTCGCGGTGCACGATGCCCTTGATGTGGGCGGCGCCGAGCGCCTTGGCGCACTGGTGCACGATCTCGATCGCACGCCGCGTGGGCAGCGGGCCGCGCAGCTCGAGCTCGTCTGCGAGGTCGTTGCCTTGCAGGAACTCCATCACGAAGAAGTGCGCGCCTCCGGGCGTAATGCCGAAGTCCGAGATGTCGACGATGTGCTCGTGGCCGATGCGCGAGGCGCTCTTGGCCTCTTGGCGAAAGCGCTCGACGACGTCCTCCCGGTGCGAGAAGTCTTCGCGCAAGATCTTCAGCGCCACGCGCTTCTCGATCATCACGTGCACCGCCTCGTAGACGATGCCCATGCCGCCTTCGCCGATCTTGCGCACGATCTTGTAGCGGCCGGCGAGCGTCTGGCCGAGCAGCGGGTCGATGCCCTCGTGGCCGAAGCCGCCGTGGCTGGAGACTGGCGTGAGGCGCGCTCCGTCCACCGCACAGAAGACTTCGCCTCGCGTGTACTCGAGGGCGCACTGTGGGCAGGCTGTGACGAGGTTCGACACCCGCGGCGAAGCTAACTCGTTTTTGCGGGGAGGTCACGCGACCTCCCCGCCCGCCGCGGCAAGGCCCCGCCGGGGCCCACCCCTCCGCGAGGTTCGCTGCGCTCACGGCCGCCAGACGCCGTCGTGCTAAGGCTCGCCAGTGGGACGGATTCACATCCTCGATGGCGCGTTGGCGGACCAGATCGCGGCCGGCGAGGTGGTCGAGCGGCCGGCGAGCGTGGTCAAGGAGCTGCTCGAGAACGCCCTCGACGCCGGGGCGCGCGCGATCACGGTCGAGGTGCGCGAGGGTGGCTCGGCGCTGATCCGCGTCACCGACGACGGCGCGGGCATGGTGCGCGACGACGCCCAGCGCTGCGTGCTGCGCCACGCCACCAGCAAGCTCCGCACGGCCGAGGACCTGACCCGGATCGCGACGCTCGGCTTCCGCGGCGAGGCGCTGCCCTCGATCGCGTCCGTGTCGCGCTTCCGCCTGCTCTCGCGCACGCAGGACGAGGTCGAGGGCACGGAGGTGACGATCGAAGGCGGCGCCCCGCCCGGCACCAGCCCGGTCGGCTGCGCCGTGGGCACCACGATCGAGGTACGCGACCTGTTCTACAACACGCCCGCACGGAAGAAGTTCCTGAAGGGCACCGCGAGCGAGAGCGCGCACGTGTCCGAGGTGTGCCTGCGCGCGGCGCTGGTCGACGAGGGCCTACGGCTGACGCTGATCCGGGACGGTCGCAGAGCGCGCGAGTTCTTGCCCGCGCAGGACTGGGCCGAGCGCGCCCGCCACGTGCTCGAGGGCAAGTCGGTGCGCATCCAGGGCGAGCAGCGCGGCGTGCAGGTGCGCGCGCTGCTGAGTGCGCCGGAAGACTCGCGCTCGGGTGCGCTCGGCCTGCACGTGTTCGTGAATGGGCGGCCGGTCCGCGAGCGCACGCTCGCACGCAGCATCGCCTATGCGTACGGCAGCGTGTTGCCGCCCGGCCGCTACCCCACGGGTGTGGTGCACCTGGCGCTCGATCCGGCCGAGGTCGATGTCAACGTGCACCCGCAGAAAGCCGAGGTGCGCTTTCAGCGCGGGCGCGAGGTCAACGAGGCGCTCACGCGCGTGCTGGCCGAGGGGCTCGGCACGTCGGCGTGGGCCGGACCGCAGCAGCGCGGCAACGCGTTCTGGAGCGAGCGCTTGCCCGTGGGGCCCACGGCCGCCCCCGCGGAAGCGACGGCGCCCGCGGACGATCCGTGGGGCCTGTCGTATCCGATGCCGAGCGCCCCCGAGTCGCGCAACTACGCACTTCCGCTCATGCCCGCGCCGGTAGCGCGCGACGCCGAGCTTCCGATCGCGGAGGCGCCACGGCTGCGCGCGCTCGCGCAGGTGCGCAAGCTGTACATCGTCGCCGAGGGCGAGCAGGGCCTGGTGGTGCTCGATCAGCACGCGGCCGACGAGCGCATTCAGTACGACCGCCTGCGCAAGCAGTTCGCCGAGCGGGCGGTGGTGATGCAGCGCCTGCTGTTGCCCGAGCGTGTGGTGGTGAGCGCGCGCGAAGCGGCGTTGATCGAGGCGCATGGGGCCGACATCGCGCGCGCCGGCATCGAGGTCTCGCTGATCGGCGCGGACACGGCTGCCATCCACGCCACACCGGCGATCCTGCGCCGCGCGCCGCCCGAGCGGCTGCTGCGCGATCTGCTCGACGAGCTCGCGCGCAGCGGCGAGCGCAGCTTCGGCGACGCGATCGACATGGCGCTCGCGACCATGGCGTGCCACGGCGCGATCCGCGCGGGCGACACGCTCTCGCTCGAGGAGTGCCAGGCGCTGCTCGACGGCAGCGCGCGCATCGGCGAGTTCGCCGGCCACTGTCCCCACGGGCGCCCGGTGTTGATGGAGCTCCCGTTCACGGAGCTCGCGAAGCGTGTTGGGCGCTGACCCGCTGCTGGTGATCACCGGCCCGACCGCGAGCGGCAAGACCGCGCTCGCGGTGGAGCTGGCGCGCGCCTGGGATGGCGAGCTGATCGGTGCCGACAGCGTGCAGGTCTACCGAGGCTTCGACGTCGGCAGCTCCAAGCCCACCGAGCAGGAGCTGGGTGGGATCCCGCATCACCTGATCGATGTCCGCGACCCGCTGGAAGACCTCGATGCCGCGGGCTTCGCGCAGCTGGCCGACGCGGCGATCGCCGACGTGCGCGCGCGCGGCAAGCTGCCGATCCTCGTCGGCGGCTCGGGGTTGTGGCTGCGGGCCTTGCTGCGGGGGCTGGTGGAGCTGCCGGCGGTCAGCCCCGTGCTGCGTGCGGCGCTGGTCGCGGAGGCCGTGCAGCTCGGGACACCTGCGCTGCACACGCGCCTGGGCGCGATCGATCCGCTCGCCGCGGCCAAGATCCACCCGAACGACACCGTGCGCGTGACGCGCGCGCTGGAGGTGCACGCGCAGACGGGCAAGCCGCTCGGGGCGATGCGCGCGGAGCATGCGCTCGGTGAGCCGCGCTACCGCGCGCTGCGTGTGATCCTCGACTGGCCGAATGAGCTGCTCTACCCGCGCATCGCGCAGCGCACGCAGGAGATGTTCGCGCGCGGCTTCGTCGACGAGGTGCGCACGCTGCTCGAACGTTGCCCGGCGGCACGTGCGCTCGGCGCCGTGGGGTATCGCGAGCTGGTCCGCTACCTTCGCGACGGCGGGGAGCTCGAGCCCACGATCGCCGCCGTCGAGCGTGCGACGCGCATCTACGCGCGCCGGCAGCGCACCTGGCTCAAGAACGAGCCGGGCGATCGCCTGCTGGCGCAGCCCGACGATCCGCAGCTGAGAGAACGACTCGCAAGGTTCGTCGGTCGCTGAGCACGGGTTTACACTCCGCGCAGGAGAACCTCATGGCCGACAGACGCAAGTATTCCTCGCAGGTGGTCGATGGCGTGGAGCGCGCTCCGAGCCGCGCCATGCTGCGCGCGGTCGGCTTCAGCAGCTCGGACTTCAAGCGCCCGCAGGTGGGCATCGCCTCGCTGTGGTCGAACGTCACGCCCTGCAACATGCACATCGACGGGCTGGCCACGGAGGCTGCGCGCGGCGTGGACCAGGCCGGCGGCAAGGCGGTCGAGTTCAACACCATCAGCATCTCCGATGGCATCTCGATGGGCACCGAGGGCATGAAGTACTCGCTCGTGTCGCGCGAGGTGATCGCCGACTCGATCGAGACCGTGGTCGGCTGCCAGGGCTTCGACGGCGTGGTCGCGATCGGCGGCTGCGACAAGAACATGCCGGGCTGCATGATCGCGCTCGCGCGGCTGAACCGGCCGTCGGTGTTCGTGTACGGCGGCAGCATCAAGAACGGCCGGCTCGGTGATCAGCGGCTCGACGTGGTGTCCGTGTTCGAGGCGGTCGGCGCGCACGCGGCCGGCACGATCACCAACCGCAGGCTGACCCAGATCGAGTCCGAGGCCATCCCGGGCGCAGGCTCGTGCGGCGGCATGTACACCGCCAACACGATGGCCTCCGCGGTCGAGGCGCTCGGCATGAGCCTGCTCAACAGCTCGTCGTCGCTTGCGGTCTCGAAGGAGAAGGCGACCGAGAGCGCGGCCGCCGGCGCCGCGGTGATCAACCTGATCAAGCGGGGCATCCTGCCCAGCGACATCCTGGTGCGCGAGGCGTTCGAGAACGCGATCACGGTCACGATCGCGCTCGGCGGCTCCACCAACGCGGTGCTGCACCTGATCGCGATCGCACACGCGGCGAAGGTGAAGCTCTCGATCGACGACTTCACCAAGATCGGCAAGCGTGTGCCGGTGCTCGCGGACCTGCGGCCGAGCGGGCGCTTCTCGATGGAGCAGCTGATCGGCATCGGCGGCATCGAGCCGCTGCTCAAGACGCTGCTCGACGCGGGCTACCTGCACGGCGACGTGATGACGGTGACCGGCAAGACGATGAAGCAGAACCTGCGCCACGTGGAGCCCTACCCCGACGGCCAGGAGATCATTCGCCCGCTCGACAAGCCGATCAAGAAGGACAGCCACCTGGTGGTGCTGTACGGCAACCTCGCGCCGGAGGGCGCGGTGGCGAAGATCAGCGGCAAGGAGGGGCTGCAGTTTCGCGGCAAGGCGCGCGTGTTCGGCTCCGAGGAGCACGGGCTGGCGGCGATCCTCGACGGCACCGTGAAGGCGGGCGACGTGATCGTGATCCGCTACGAGGGCCCCAAGGGCGGCCCCGGCATGCGCGAGATGCTGGCGCCCACGAGCGCGGTGATGGGGCGCGGGCTCGGCAAGGACGTGGCGTTCATCACCGACGGCCGCTTCTCGGGCGGCACCCACGGCTTCGTCGTCGGCCACATCACGCCCGAAGCCGCTGACGGCGGACCGCTGGCGCTGGTGAAGAACGGCGACTTCATCTCGATCGACGCCGAGACCCGCCAGCTCACGCTCGAGGTGCCCCAGCGCGAGCTTGCGGCCCGCAAGAAGGCCTGGAAGGCGCCCAAGCCCCGCTACACCCGCGGTGTGCTCGCGAAGTACGCGGCCACCGTCTCCAGTGCCTCGCTCGGTGCCGTGACCGATCTGGAGTTGCCCGAATAGGCGTACCATCAGGGGATGCGCAATCGCTCGCACGGGAGCGGGGACTTCCGACCGGACCAGTTCGCACGGCTCGGGCCGGACTGCGTGTTCGAGGCGGGGGTGCTCGTGTTCCATCCGGAGCGCATCGCGCTCGGGCGCAACGTCTACGTCGGGCACCAGTCGATCCTGAAGGGCTACTACAAGAACGACCTCACGATTGGGGACGAGACCTGGATCGGACAGCAGTGCTTCCTGCACGCGGCCGGCGGCTTGTTCATCGGCGCGGGCGTGGGCATCGGGCCGGGCGTGAAGGTGTTGACCTCGCAGCACCAGGAGGCGCCTCGTTCGGTCGCGATCTTCAACGCGCCGCTGCAGTTTGCCCCGGTGCGCATCGAAGACGGCGCGGATCTCGGCGTGGGCGCGATCGTGCTTCCGGGGGTCACGATCGGCCAGGGCGCGCAGATCGGCGCCGGTTCGGTGGTCACGCGCGACGTGCCCGCGTACGCGATCGCGGCGGGCTCCCCGGCGCGCGTGCTGCGCGAACGCCCCTGAGCTACCACAGGCCGGTGACAGACCTCGCGGTGATCGTGTTTGCCTTCGACGAAGCCGAGAACGTCGGCCCCGTGCTGCGTGAGCTGTGCGACTGGCTCGACCGGAACGAGCCCGACCACGAGATCCTCTTCGTCGACGACGGCTCGCGCGACGACACCGCGGGCGTGGCCCGGCGTATCCTCGAGGGCCGGCGCGCCCAGGTCCTGCGCCACGAGCGCAACCGAGGCATCGGCGCCGCGCTCAAGACGGGCGTGCGTCACGCCAGCGCCCGTTGGGTCACGTTCATGCCCGCGGACGGCCAGATCGAGCCGGCCGCGATCGGCACGCTGCGCGCGGCCGCCGCGGCGGACCCCCCCGAACAGGTAGAGGTCGTGTTCTCGGTCTACGACCACCGCAACGATGGTCTCGACCGCACGTTGTTGTCCGCCGGAGTTCGGCTGCTGATCGCGGCGGTGCATCAGGTCGCCATCGCCAGCGATGGGCCTTACCTGTTTCGCCGAACGCTGTTCGACCCCGAGCAGCTCGCGCCCGATACGTTCTTCCTGAACTTCGAGTTTCCGATCCGCGTCGCGAGCGCGGGCCTGCCCTGCCGCACGGTGACGATCCACTGTCGGCCACGCCGGGCGGGCGTGTCGAAGTCCGCCAGCCTGCGCCGCATCCTCGGCGTGGGGCGCGACCTGTTCGAGCTGCGCTGGCGCAGGTTCCACGAATAACCGCGGCCGATTGCGCTCACGCAGCCGGAGCAGGTTGCACGGCTCCCACAAATGCGGTCAGCTCCGCCCATGAGTGAAGAAGACGCCCTGAGTGATGAAGAGCTCGACGAGCTCGAAGGCATCCTGGCCGAGCTCGAGCGTTGCCTTAGCGACGAAGACATCGATGGTGCGCGCGCTGCGCTCTCTGCTGCGGAAGAGATCGCCGGTCCCGACGATCCGGACGTCGGCTACGGCCGTGCGCTGATCGCCTGGGAGGTCGGCGAGCTGGAGCAAGGTGTGAACGAGCTGAAGCGCGTGCTCGAGCTCGATCCCGAGTTCGCCGACGCCCACCACACGCTCGGCCTGCTGCTCGAGGAGCTGGGCGACGAGCAAGGCATGATCCACCACTTCCTGCGCACGCGCGCGCTCGACGCCAAGCTCGATCGCGAGCGCGTCGAGCCCACGCCGGACGACGTGGATCGCATCGAGCGCGTGGCCAAGCAGACCATCGACGGCCTGCCCGACGAGTTCGCCAGCTTGCTGCGCAGCGTGCCCGTGCTGCTGGAGCCGCGTCCGTCGCGCGCGCTGGTGGAGTCCGGCTTCGACCCGCGCGCGTACGGCCTGTTCGAGGGCCCCGAGCACGGCGAAGACGACATCCCCGCGCCGACGCGCGTGGTGCTGTTCACCAGCAACTTGCTCGTGAGCTTCAGCGGCGATGAGCTCGACGAGCAGGTCGAGATCACCGTGCTGCACGAGGTGGGTCACTACTTCGGCCTCGACGAAGAAGACATGCAGCGGCTAGGCCTCGACTGATCAAGTCTCGCCCCACCTCCCCTGCCTGTGCCCCTGCCCCTGCCCGTCTGGGCTCGGCACGCGCAGAAGAGCGGGCAGGGGCAGGGCAGGGGCAGGGAGAGTCAGCGCTTCTTCAGGCGATCTCGTAGCGTGGAGCGCGGCACGTTCAGCGCACGCGACGCCGCGGAGAGGTTGCCGCCGTAGCGCGCCAGCGTGCGCTCCATCGACGGTGCGTCCGGCAGCACGCGCGCCAGCGGAGCCGAGACCCGCGCGAGCGCGCCCTCGATATCGGCCAGGTCGAGCTCGGGGGATGGACTGAGCGCCGCCGCGGCACGCAGCACGTTCTTCAGCTCGCGCGCGTTGCCGGGCCATGGGTGCGCCAGCAAGCGCTCCTCGGCCGCGGCGCTCAGCTTCCGCCCGCCGAGCTCGCGCGCGAACGACGCCACGAAGTGCCGCGCCAGCGCCAGGACATCCTCCGGCCGCTCGCGCAACGCAGCCACCTGCAGCACCAGGTTCGCGAGCCGGTAGTAGAGGTCTTGCCGAAAGCTGCCCTCCTGCACCATCTGCGCGAGGTCACGATGGGTCGCGCACACGAGCCGCACATCCACCGGCAGCTCGCTCTCGCTGCCCACGCGGCGAATCGTCCACGTCTCCAGCACACGCAGCAGCCGGCTCTGCAGCGCCAGCGGCAGCTCGCCGATCTCGTCCAGGAACAACGTGCCGCCATCCGCTTGCTCGAACACGCCACGCCGCTGCGCGTGCGCACCCGTGTAGGCGCCCTTCTCGTGCCCGAACAGCTCGCTCTCGACCAGCTCGCGCGGCAACCCGCCCGCGTTCAGCGCCACGAACGGTCCACGAGCGCGCGGGCCCTCCCGGTGCAGCAAGCCGGCCAGCTCCTCCTTGCCCACGCCGCTCGGCCCGAGCACCAACACCGGCCAGGGCAGCTCCGCGAAGCGCCGCGCCTCCGCGAACACGTCCTGCATCGCCGCGGACGCGACCACCAGCCCGCCGGGCTCTTCGTGCGCCACCAACCGCAAGTCGGTGCGGCCCACGCGCAGCCGCACGCCCGCGCGAAGCCGCGCGCGATCGACGCGCACCCCCTGCACGAAGGTGCCGTTGCGGCTGCCGAGGTCGCGCACCAGCAGCGAGCTGCCGCTCGGCTCGAAGCGGCAATGCTCCGCGCTCACGGTGGGATCGTGCAGCACCAGCTCGTTGCGGTAGCCGCTGCCCACGCGCAGCGGTCGCTCGCCCACACGCACCCGCCGTGCGTCCGCGCCGGAGCCCACCAGCAGCGACAACTGCGGCAGCGCCTCGCGCGCATCGAGCAACGGCGTGGTCGCTCCGTCCGCGGTCGCGAGCGGCTGCTGGTGGCGCACCAGCGAATACCGGTCTCCGATCGCGAACGGCCGCTCGAGCGCCAGCACGCGTCCTTCGAGCCGCGCCTGCGCGAGATCGAACAGGCGCACCGTGCCGCCCTGCGCCTGGACCAGGAACGCGCGCGGCGGCAGCTCCGGCACGAGCAAGTCGCAGCCGGCTGCGCTGCCGAGCTCCAGCGCACAGTCGTGCAGCACACGCTCGGCCAGGGGTGCGCCGTCGCGTAGAAGCGTGATCGAGTTGGTCATGGCGAGCGCGTTATCGCGCGCTCGGCGCTGCGGTTGCGCGCTCAGCTACGAGCGGGGCACTGTCGCGCGCTGGAGTCCGCCAGCGCAGGCATGCTCGGCAGCTGCAGAGCCGGCGTATCGGTGCGCACGAGGTAACGCTCGCGCACCGCACGGGCAGACGCCCACAGCGCGAGCATGAACAGGCCCCCGGGCAGAATCACGGCGAGGACCCAGACGGCGATCCGAACGAAGCGAGGGGTGAACACAGTACCCTGGTAAAAGCAAATTACGATCCACGCGCGGCGCGTCGAGCCAGATCACAACGCGCGCCGCATGGCGTGCAGATCGCGTGCTGCAGCTTGCGTGCGGTAACGGCGCGGCTCTGACATCCGTGTCCGGCTGGCCACTCCATGATGCGGGCGCGCCACAGGCACTGAAACACGGCACAGCGCGGCACGTGCACGCCTTGTCGGAGGGCGAACGCGCAGATATCGTGCGCCGCGTGACAGCCCCATCCAACGAGCCCACGCAACGTACTCCGCTCTACGCCGCGCATCGTGCCCTGAACGCGCGCATGGTTCCCTTCGCGGGCTGGGAGATGCCCATCCAATACGCAGGCATCGTGGAGGAGCACCGCGCCGTTCGCGAGCGCGCGGGCTTGTTCGATGTCTCGCACATGGGCGAGCTCCGGCTGCGCGGCCCGCAAGCCGAGGCGCTGGTCGATAGCCTGGTCACCAACGCGGTCGCCGCGCTGCCGATCGGCAAGGCCGTCTACACCTGCTGCTGCAACGAGGCCGGCACCATCCTCGACGATCTGATCGTCTACAAGGTCGCGCCGCAGGACGTGCTCGTGGTCTGCAATGCGAGCAATCTCGCCAAGATCAGCGCGCATGTCGGCGCGGCGGCGGCGGCCGCAGGCGTGCCCTTCGAGGACCAGAGCGCGGCCACGTCGCTGATCGCGCTGCAGGGCCCGCGTGCGCCGGATGTGCTGCGTGCGGCCGAGGGCAGCCTCTCTCTCGTGCAGCTGCCGCGTTTCGGCGTGGCGACGGGCGAGGTCGCGGGCCTACCGGTGTTGGTCGCGCGCACCGGCTACACGGCCGAGGACGGCTTCGAGCTGTTCGTGCCGAACGCGCTGGCGCAGGACCTGTGGTCGCGCCTCCTGCACGCCGGCGCGGCGTTCGGTATCCAGCCGGTCGGGCTCGGCGCCCGCGACACCCTGCGCCTCGAGGGTGCGCTGCGCCTCTACGGCAACGACATGGACGAGACCACCGACCCCTGGGAGGCCGGTCTCGGATGGACGGTGAAGCTCGAGGGCCGCAATTTCGTGGGCAGCGACGCACTCGCCGAGCGCAAGCAGCGTGGGAGCGCACGCAAGCTGGTCGGCCTGGAGATGGTCGGTCGCGGCGCAGCTCGCCACGGTCACGAGGTGGTCGCTGACGGCGCCAGTGGCCAGGTGATCGGCCAGGTCACGAGCGGGTCGCCGTCGCCCACGCTCGGCAAGAATATCGCGCTCGCCTACGTCCCGAGCACCACGGCCGTGGGCGACACCCTCTACGTGAGCGTACGCGGCAAGCCGATCGAAGCGCGCGTGGTTCCCCTGCCCTTCTATCGCCGCCCTGCCTGATTTTGCTCGCGCGCGGGAGGACCGCCGCTTCGACACGTCTTTTCCGCACACCCGAACGGCAACCGTCGGCCCAGCAGCTATAAGAGAGAGCCATGAGCGAGATCCCGAAAGACCTGCGCTACACCAAAGAACACGAGTGGGCGCGCAAGAGCGGCGACCTGATCGAGGTCGGCATCACGGCGTACGCCGTGGACCAGCTCGGCGACGTCACGCTGGTCGACCTGCCTGAAGTAGGCCGCCTGCTCGACGCGCGCGGTCCGTTCGGCGACATCGAGTCCGTCAAGACCGTCAGCGAGCTGTACGCGCCGGTCGCCGGTGAGGTGGTCGAGGTCAACACGGCGCTCAAGGATCAGCCCGAGCTAGTCAACGAGTCGCCCTACGAGAAGGCCTGGATGATCCGGGTCAAGCCCAAGGCGCTAGCCGAGTTCGACGCGCTGCTCGACGCCTCGTCGTACGAGAACTTCGTGGGGGAGCTGGAGCACTGATGCGCTACCTGCCGCACACCGATGACGAGATCCGCGCCATGCTCGCGCGCATCGGCGTGGCCGACCTGGACGCGCTGTTCGCGC
>DASUME010000049.1:0-3092 GCA_036277895.1 Polyangiales bacterium | reverse complement strand
TGGGCGAGCTGTCCGCCGTGATCGCTCACGAGGTGCGCAACCCGCTCGCGATCATCAAGAACGCGGTCAGCGGCCTGCACCGCCCCACGCTGCGCGACACCGATCGCCAGGTGCTGCTCAAGATCCTCGATGAAGAAGCGGATCGTCTGAATCGGCTGGTGGGCGACTTGCTCGCCTACGCGCGCCCGGTGACGCCGCAGCGCCAGACCGTGCACATCGAGGATCTCGTGCGCGGCGCCGTGGAGCTCGCGCGCGCGGCGCAGCAGCGCGAGCACCAGCTCACGTTCGACATCCAGCTCACCGACTCGCACACCATCGAGGGCGATCCGGATCTGCTGCGCCAGGCGCTGGTCAACGTGGCCGAGAACGCGATCCAGGCCATGCCCGACGGCGGCACGCTCACCGTACGCACGCAAGACGCCAAGCTCGATGCCGCCACTGCGGTCGCGATCGCGATCCGCGACACGGGCGAAGGCATGGACACGCTGGTGCGCAGCAAGGCGACCGATCCGTTCTTCACCACGCGCCCCACCGGCACCGGCCTCGGGCTCGCGATCGTGCACCGCTTGGTGCACTCGCACGGCGGCAAGGTGCAGATCGAGAGCACCTACGGCAGCGGCACCACGGTGACGATCATCCTGCCGCTACGCAGCTCCTCCCGCTCGGTGCGCCCGGCCAGCCTGCAGAAGACCACCTCATGAGCATGTTCGACGACTCGCTCCGCTCTCTCGGCTTGGCGCGGGCCTTGAGCACGGCTGGGTGTGATTACGCTGCGCGGGCATACATGGAGCTGGGGGGCGCAGAGTCCGCGCTCGCTTCAAGCCAGCAGTCGGCGCGGTATCAGTGCAGTTCGGCAGGGTGGCGTGCTCTGCCGCACCATTGGGCGCCGTTCTCGTCCTGCCGCGTCTGTCGAACGGACACCTCAACGTGCTGGGTACACGTACGCGCGGTTTAAGCCCCCCATCTCCATGTATGCCCGCTCCGCGGTCTCGACGTCAGCCACGGTGGAGGGCCCGCGCCAGCTCTCGTTCGCTCCGCTCAGAACGAGAGTGGAGGAAGGGCGCGAGTGAACAAGGGCGGACATCGCAGCTGTTGCAGGAGCCGGCCGGCCCATGAGCATGTTCGATGACTACATGATGCGGATGGTCAAGCAGCTTACCGAGGCGATCGCGTCGATCGTGCGCAAGCTGCGCGGTGGCTCGCTGGAAGATGCGGACCAGGAGATCGCCGCCGCCTACGACGCGCTGCTGGAGCACAACCTGTCGTTCCTGGAGCTGGTGGACACGGACACGCTCGCGCACCTGCTCGGCTCGAACGAGAAGGTGCAGCTGCTCGCCAAGCTGTCCTGGCTCGAGGCCGAGCTCGCCCAGGCGCGCGGCGACACCACCCGCGAGTCCCAGCTGCGCACCCGCGCCCGCAAGCTGCTCGCGATCGCCGTGCGCGAGGACCCCTCCGCCGCAAACGCGCTGCGCGATCTGTAGCTGAACGGCCGTTGCCAACGACAGAGCTGGAAGATGCGCCCCGCGATCGTCATTCACGGCATCTTCGACCCCGCGATCCGCGTGCTGCCGCTCGTACGTGGGCTGCGCGCGCGGGGGATCGAGCAGGTGCGGCGGGCGCGCGTGCCGGTGCTCGGCAACACGCGCATCGAGGAGCTCGCGCAGCTGCTCGCGGCGCGCGTGGAGCGCGTGCGCGAGCAGCACGGCGCGGAGCAGGTGGACCTGGTGGGCTACAGCATGGGCGCGCTGGTCGCGCGCACGTACCTGCAGTGGTTCGCTGGCCAGCAGCGTGTGAGCACGTTCGTCTCGATCTGCGGCCCGCACCGCGGCACCTTCACGGCCTACGCGCTGCCGCTCGTGGGCATCCGCCAGATGCGCCCCGGCAGCGCCTTCTTGACGAGTCTCGGCCACGACGTCAGCCAGCTGCCCAGCGTGCGCGTACACTGCCTGTACACCCCGTACGACGCGATGATCGTGCCCGCCACCAGCGGCATCCTCGACGGCGCCGCCAGCGTGCACCGCATGCCCGTCTCCGCACATCACCGCATGCTCCGCGATGCGCGCGTGCACGACCTCGTCGCGCAGCTCCTGCTTGCGGACGTTCCCGCCCGGCAGGCCGCGTAAGCTCATTGCGCACGGATCATGCCTCTCCTACGGTGAAGCTTCGCGGAGGGGTGGCTAGATGGTCGAGGTAGGCGCCAGCCCGGACTGGCTCGCCGGGGGCGGCGAGATGGGCGCGTTGATCCGCGCCATGGACTGGAGCCGCACCCCGCTCGGGCCCGTGGAGCGTTGGCCGCAGAGCTTGCGCACCACGGTCAGCCTCTGCTTGTCGTCGACCTTTCCGATCTTGATCGCGTGGGGCCCCGAGCGGGTCCAGCTCTACAACGACGCGTATCGGCCGATCTGCGGGGAGAAGCACCCGCAGTCGATGGGCCAGCCGTTCAACGAGTGCTGGGCGTCCGCGCTGGAGGCGGTGGGTGCGATCGTCGATCGCGCGCAGAGCGGCACGGGCTCGTACCTCGAGAACCTGCGCATGTTCCTCGACCGCTACGGCTACCTGGAGGAGGCGTTCATGACCTTCTCGTTCAGCCCGATCCGCGACGAGTCGGGGCGTGTCGGTGGCCTGTTCCACCCGATCACCGAGGTCACCGAGAAGATGTTGAGCGCGCGCCGCACGCAGGCGCTGCGCGAGCTCTCCACCTCCCTCGGGGACGCCAAGTCGCTGGCGGACATCGCGGCGCGCCTGCAGGCGATGCAGCCGCAGCTGCAGCTCGATGCGCCCTTCGTGCAGTGTTACGAGCTCGCGAGCGGACAACGACTCGCCGGCTCGCTCGACCGCGAGCTCGAGAGCTGGCCACGAGCGGCCGAGCTCAGCGTGCAGATCCCCTGCGGGCCCTACCCGGAGCCGGTGCGCCAGGCCGTTGTGCTGCCGCTGCAGCCACCCGGCACCACGGCCCCCGTGCTGCTCTTGGTCGCCGGCGTGAGCGCGCGCCGCGAGCTCGACGCCAGCTACCGCGCCTTCTACGACCAGCTCGCGAGCACCGTCACCACCGCGCTCGCCAATGTGCTCGCGTACGAGCAGGAGCAACAGCG
>DASUME010000048.1:0-7062 GCA_036277895.1 Polyangiales bacterium | reverse complement strand
GAGCCCGGTGGCCCGGCCGAGCGCATCTGCCCAACGCTCCAGCTTGCTCCCCGCCACCAGGATGACCGCGCTCGCCGCTAGCAAGAAAGCCACGTTCCCCCAGACTCCGATACGCTCGATCATCTCCATCATGTTCGCTCTCACCCGCCAAAGCTCGCGAACCCTCGTGGTTCGGAGCATGCATCCCGCGTGCGCACGCGAGCGCACTCGGCGCACTGCGAGCGGATTCGGAATCGCGCCGAATGCACTCCTTTACGCGCCGAGCTGGCACCGGCGGGAGCGAGGTTTACTCCACGCCGAGGTGATCCCTGGAGTCCGGCCCGACTCTGATCGAGTGTCGAGATTGCGGTCTCGGCCAGGACCCTTCGCGGCACCGCTGTGGGCGGGGCTGTGCGCCTGCGCCGCGTTCGTGTGCTGGCGCTGGCGCTGGCGCTGCAGGACGTCTTGTTCGAGCTGCACCTGCTCGGACGCTACGGGCGCGCGGACGTGCTCAGCGGTCCGCGTGAGCGCGAGCGCCGCGGGCTGCAAGGGCGCGGATCCGGTCCGCGATGCGCGCCGCGTTCGCCATGATCGTCAGCGACGGATTGACGTCGCCACCAGTCGGCATGAGCGAGCCGTCGCAGATCCACGGGTTGTCGATCTCCCAGCTGCGCCCGTCGGAGTTTGTGACGCTGTCTTCCGGGCGCACGCCCATGCGGCAGCCGCCCATCAGGTGTGCCGTGTCCTCGTCGTGGAAGATGTCGTGGCCACCGGCGGCCTCTAGCCTGGCGTAGGCTGGCACGGCTTCGCGCGTGAGCCCGAGCAGCGCGCCCAGCGGAACCCCGAGCAGCCGTGCCTTGAGATCCCACAGCGCGACGTCGACGGCCGAGATCGCCGTCGCCGCGATCCCGTCGCGGCCCAGGTTGCGCACTGCGCCCTCCATGCGCGCGAACGCGCCCCCGTGCGCCATCACGGGAAGCCCGTCGATGCACGGAACGAGCACGTCCTCCACCAGCTTGGCGGCCGCGAGGTGCGAGTAGGTGTAGCCGAGGCCGTGAACTCCCTGCGCCGAACACTCGACCAGGATCATGGTCGTCGCGCTCCACGTCTGGGTCCCATCGAACTCGGGCTGGATCTCGGTGGGCAGCTTCAGCGCCGTCACCTTCACCCGCTCGACCCGCGCTTTCACTGGTCGCCTGGGTGGAGCGCGCGATGCACCCGCGCCGCGCGGCGATCGCGAAGGCGGCACGGGTTGCTCTTGAACGTGGGCATGACCGCACTGGCGTGGGTCGTAGTGGTCGTTCACCGTCGCCCCGAAGCGCGCGCCAACCCCGCTGTTCGGCCCTGATCGCGAGCCACGTGCTGCTACGCGGAACGACAGCTGGTAGATCCAACCTATGCATGACCTCGAACAAGCTGCCACCGACACCGAAGCGTCATTGCAGGCCGCCCTGCTCAGGACGTCGCAGCTCGACTTCACGGGTGTTCGGATCGAGGTCGGCGTTTCGGCAGGCACCCTTGCCTGCACGATATCCGCGCGCGCCGACGGGCAGGTCGCTGCCGATGTCCAGCTGCGACCCGCCGTGGTGTGCGTGAAGTGACAGCGACCCGGTATGGGATCTGCAGACATATTGAGTCATTGCGCCTCGCGCTGACGCAGGGGCGTCTACAGACCGTCGTTGGAGGGGAATCATGTCCGGAACTTGGATCGTCGTGGCACACCGCGCAGGCGCGCGCATCTTCGAGACGCACGGCCGGGGCAGCGGGTTGGACTACGTGCAGGAGCTCAGGAACGAAGCGGGCCGACTCAAAGACTCGGAGCTCGACAGCGACCGCCAAGGAGCTGCCGGTCACAGTAGCCACCACGGCCAGGACTCGCTGTCGCGTGAGCAGAGTCCGCACGAGCGGGCAGCCGCGGACTTCGCGCGCGAGCTGTCTCGCCTGCTGGAGCGAGGCCGCAACGAGCATGCCTACGATGACGTGGTGCTGGTGGCGGAGCCGGGCTTCTTGGGCATGCTGCGCGAGGCGCTCGACGCTCCGACAGCCTCGCTGGTGCGCGCCGAGATCCCCAAGAACCTGTCCAAGATGGACATGCAGGCGCTGACTCCGTATCTCGCCGAGACGGTCGCGCTCTGAGCCTGCGAAGGCACTGCGCTAGCGTGCAGCGGGCCGCTTGCGACGCACGGAGGCGCCGTGCTGCCCGTTGCTCCGTGGCATGCGAACCGCCGGCGCCACGCCTGCGCAGCCATGGCAGCCCGATGGCGACGTAGCTGCCCACTGCGGCAATCAGCAGAGCTCCGGCCGCGCCATCGTCATCAGACCGGTCGCAGTCGGTAACTTCAACACGCGCACGTTGAGGTACCCTGCGCCAGGAGCGAGGCACAAGACCAGGATCGCGGTCTCGAAGTTGCTCACCTTCTTCGTGAGCTTGTCGAGCAACGCTGAACGCCAAGCCATACATAGACTCCTGAGCACGATACTGACGTGCCGCGTTCGTACTGGACACTCGGTTTGCCACGAAGGGCCAGGCACATCGAATGCACCGACGCACGCTCATGCGAGCACCCTATGTCATGTATCTCAGCCTGCTGGTCTCCCTGGCGTCGCCGGGCGCGCTCGGGTGTGTGCACCGCGATGCGGCCCGCGCCGCAAAGGTCGATGTCCGCATCACGGAGGCCGCACTTCGCATCCCACAAGACGCGGGAATGGCTCGTTCGCTCGACGCCCGGGCGCCTCTGCTCCTGAGCGACATCGCACGAGACCCGTGGCGCATGGATGCAACGGTACCATTACGCGCGCGCTCGGACTGATTCCGACTTCGACTCGGACCTCTTCCGTCGCGGTTTCTAGAAAGAGTCTCCCCGGAGGTTGCATCTGTTGCGGCGCCGACCGTGCCTACAACTTGTGGAGTCGTCTCGACGGTGCACAAGAGTGGAGTGCAGACAACCGCACTTAGGCCGAGCTCACCGATCATCGAGCGGGCGAGACCTCGTAAGTCGATACTGCCCGCCGGCTCAATGGCGCGAGGAGCACAGAACGCCGCGCGTGGCGCACGACGCGCGAAGCAACGCCTGGACGCAGCAAACGTGCAAGGCGACCGCGGCGCGTCATCCCCACGACCACGAGGTCCGCAGCCCGTCCCTCGGCCTCTCGCAGGATGGCATCCGCTGCGCTTTCGCGAATGGCAACCACGCCGGCCGTAGCGCGCCCAAAGCGAGCCCCGACTTCGACCATCGCTTGCTCCTTGGTCGTCACCTCATCGCAGGTTGCTACCCCGTCGCCGCCCGCCAGCGCCGCGGCCGCGCGTGACAACTGCACCGCAACAGGGCTCAGGCTGTGCACTGGCACCATCTGCGTGTTCAGCAGCTCCGCCATGGCAGCGGCGTGCAGCAACACGGGATGGCGCGCGTTCGTCAAACTTGTCGCGGCGATGACCTCCGCGTTCTTTCGTCGAGCCCGCGCCAGGAGCACCGGTCGACCTGATTCGGCTGCCATGTCTTCGGCGCGGCCGTCGTAGTGTTCGCCTCGAGGGGCCACCACGATCAGAGAGGCCGCAAGGTCTTCGGCCACCTCACTAGCGCAATCGACGAAATCGCCCTGCTTGAGCCACAGTTTCTCGGGCGCCAGGGTGAAGGCAAGTTGCTCGGCAAACCAGTGCGTGGTCTCAACACGCGTGCGCCGCATTCGTTCGATCGCCAAGACGGCGCTGTTAGAATCGAATTGTCGCAGCCGCCCTCGTTCACCAAACCTGTCCTGCAGGACACGCACGATGTGCAGTTCCGCCTGCATCGCTCGGCACAGTTGCTCGGCCCGCTGCAAGCTCTCATCTGGAAGCTCATCTCCGCGCAGCGCGAGCAGCACCCGCTTGCACGCACCCTCATGCATCGCTGGTTCGCACGCATGCGCCGCGCAGATCGGGCAGAGCTCTGGATCGCTTCTCATCACAAATCTCGACTTTCAGACCTCAGGTTGCCAGAAAAAGCAGCCGTGGACTTGCACGAAACCCCTACCTCCCTTGTCGCCCGAACCGACCGACTATCGAGGTCCCGCGGATCCTGTGACGGTCGCACCGCTACCGATGGCCAGTTCGATCTCAAGGCACCACCTGACCTCGACCACGACGGCTGTGTGCTCGATGCTTCGTGGAAGGGCGAGGCTCCGAGTGAACCTGCGGGCTGACGTCGTGACCTTCACGCCACGAGCATGAGCGGAGCACCACGCGAGCGCTCCACTGCTCCGTGAACCGGATACGACGGACCGCCCGCCTGACGAGGGCTCTTCAGCCGCCTGCGCGCGCAGCATGGAGCCGACTCCGCGGCGGACGCACCTCGCTCGAGGCTCACTGATCGTCGCCTCAGAAGTATTGCGCTACGCCCACCTGCGGGAACCAGAGCGAGTCGGGGGCGAGCAGGCGGGCCATGTCGAAGCGGGCTACGAAGGTGGCGAGGAAGGTGGGGACGATTCGTAGGCCGGCGCCGACCGAGCTCGCGATGATGCCCTCGCCTCGTGCGCCACTGGGCTTCATGCGCTCGAAGGCGGCGGCGTCGGCGAACGCGACGACTTGCAGGGCGACGCGGTCGAGGATCGGGAGCGCCTGGCGAAACTCGACGTTGATCATGCTCTGTGCCCAGTTGCGATAGAGGCTGTCGTCGAGACCGCGCACGCCCTCGATGCTGCCGATCAGGAAGCTGGAGTTGGGATTGCCGCGCGCGCCGACGCCTGCCACCAGGCGGGCGGTGAGCACGCCGTAGCGACCGAGGGGCAGCGCACCCAGGATCGTGAGCTCGGTGAAGTGCCGGGGTTGCATCGCGGGCACGAACAGGCCGGGCCCGGCGTTGAACATGACCTTCACGCCGCTCGGCACCAGGTCGTGCCAGCGATAGCGGTCGTAGATCAGCCACATCTGGATCTGCAGCGAGTGTCCGCTCGGCGGGCTGACGACTCCCTCCACGTCTTCGATGCGCTCGGACATGTACAGGAGCGATACCTGGTAGCGAAAGCAGGATCTGAGGACGGGCACGGAGTTCACCCACGCCCCCAGCTGGGTGCCGGTGGTGAACCAGCTCTCGCCGCCCTCGTAGCGCGTGCTCGCGCTGCCGTAAGACGCCGTGCCTGCGTACGACCAGCGACGCTGTCTGTATTCGTGTTCGGTGAGGCCGAGGCTGAAGCCAAGGCCGCGCTGCTCGCGGTAGGCCGACACGCTCAGCTCGCTCGCGCGTCCGAGGAAGTTATACTCGGTGGCGCCCAGCGCGATGAATAGGTCGGACGCAGTCTTGCCGGTGGCGAGCGCGAAGTCCGGAATGAGGGTCCATTTCTCGCGCACCTTCACGTGCAGCGTGGTGCCCTCACGCTCCACGAAGGTGCTGTCGAAGATCGCCAAGTTCGCGAGCCTTCGCGCCAGGTCGTCGAGCTCCGCATCGTCGTAGTCGGACGGTGGCGCGCGCGGCAGCAGCGCCGTCACCGTGTCCTCGTGCGTCCGGTTCAGGCCCTCGATCACCACGCGCTCGACGGGATGCGCGCGTGCCACCTGGGCCAACGCGCAGCAGGCGACGACGATGAACGCAGCGAACAGTCGCCGACGTGCGCCAGCTTCATGCATGTCTGAGCTTCTGCTTGAGAGGGTAAGCGAATGAGACGTCGAAGGAGGCTCCCGCTACTCCTCGAGCTCTTCGTGTGCGCCATTCGCGCCGCGCTTCCAGTAGCTCGAGGTCCGTGTCCAGGCGCGAGGATGAGCGCGCTCCTGCACGAACAGAGCGCGTACGGCGCGCGCGATGGCCGCCTCGCCCGCGCACCACACGAAGCCATCGCCCGGTGGCGACTGAAAGGCAGCGAGGGCGGCCAGCACGTGCTCCACGTCGCGCGCGCTCGGCTCACCGCGCTCGATCCAGGTGGGGCTCCAGCACGCGCGGGTGGCGAAGACCTGCTTCTCGCGCGCGTCGGCGATGCACACCACCGTGATCGCAGGAACGCCCGGGCGAAGCGTCTCTACCCAGCGTCCCAGCGCGGCGAGCGCGCTCTCGTCGCCGATCAGCAGGTACCAGTCGAAGTCATCCGCAACGACGCGTGAGCCGCGCGGCCCTCCGATCTCCAGCGTGTCACCGACGCGCGCGCCAGCTGCCCAGCGAGTCGCAGGCCCGGTATCATGGAGCGCGAAGTCGAGGCGCAGCGTGCAGCGCTCGGTGTCGAACGCCCGTGGCGTGAAGTCGCGCATCGTGGGCTCCCCGTGCTCGCTCGGGAAGAACAGCTTCACGTGATCGTCTGGAGACAGGCTCACGAAGCCCGCCAAGCTGGGCGAACCCAGCGTAATCCGCCGCATGCGCGGCGTGAGCGACTCGACCTCCAGCACGGTGAGAGTGCGCCCCACCAGCTGGTGCGAAACGCGCTCGACGGAATGACGATCTGGCGCAACGCGAGCCTTGCCCATCAGACCGTCTCCTGGACGTTGCCGACTGCGTGCCGCAGCGCGCGCGGCGCTGCCAAGCCAAGCTGCGCGTCGAACAAAGGGTTGTCGACCTGCGTGTAGACCGCGAGCTCGTTCTCCGCGAGCAGCTCGTCCATGTCGGCCACGCGCGTGAGCAGGTTCCCCTTGCACGGAACGGACCTCGTCCCGAGCAGCATTTCCACCAGCGCGGTCCCCAGCTGCCGCAGGCCTCCGCGCATCGCGCTCAGCTTGCGCCGTGCGACGTCGAGCAAGGTCGCCTCATCGACCAGGCCGTCCAGCCCAAAGCGGTTGATCACCGCATGGAGCTGGTTGCAGAACAGGTAGTAACTGATGCCGTTGCGCACGATCTCGTCAGGCTCGAACACCTTGGCCTGGTCTCGCAGCTCCGGGACGAGCGCAACGAGCTCCTCGCGACGGCACGCCGAGAGCCCCACCCCTTGCAGGTCGCGGTAGTAAGAGCGCACGGGCATGCCCTCGTCATCGAGCTCCAACAACACGTTCTGCTGATGTGCCTCGAGCGCAATGCCGTGCTGGTCGTAGATCCGGACCGTCGCCTCGATGGCGCACAGCCAGTACGCATCGAACCAGAGCAGGGCGGCGTGCCTGAGCTCGATCTGCCTGACCCGGGCCAGGCGCCGCAC
>DASUME010000047.1:0-5373 GCA_036277895.1 Polyangiales bacterium | reverse complement strand
GGTGCCGCCGAACTCGTCGGTGACGACCGCGAGGTGCACGCGGCGCGACTGCATCTCCTTGAGGAGCGAGCCAATCTTGTGCATCTCCGCGACGAAGAACACGTCCTTGCGCACGAGCTCGGCCAGCGTGACCAGCCGGGTGGTGCTGGTCACATCACGCTGCGCGCCGAAGAAGTCCTTGGCGTAGAGCACACCGACCACCTGATCGGCGCGCTCGCGGTAGACCGGATAGCGGCTGTGCCCGGTGCGGATCACCAGGTCGAGCACCTGCTCGATCGGCGTCTCGATCTCGACCGCGACCATCTGCGTGCGCGGGACCATGATCTCGCGCGCGGTCATGTCGTGGAAGTCGAGCACCGCGCGCAGCATCGCCGCGTGGTCCTGCGTGATCGAGCCGACCTCTTCACCCTGCTCGATCAGCTGCGAGACGTCGGCCTCGGTGACGCGCTCCGGGTCGTCTTCGGGACGCGGCGGCAGCACTCGATCGATCAGCCCACCGAACGCGACCAGCGGATACGCGAACGGCGCGAACAACACCTCGAGCGGGCGCATACGCGCGAGCAGCGGCAGCGCCACGCCGGTGGCGCGCCGGCTGGCGAAGCGGGTGGCCGTCTCCGCGAGCAGACCGTAGGCGAGCGCGACGCCGCAGGTGGCCAGGCTTCCGCCGACCGCCCCACCCCAGCGCCCACCGAGCAAGGCAGCCGTGGCCGCGGCCGCGGTGAGGCCGATTACACGGCCGGCGAGCATGCGCGTGTGGATGAGCCGGGGCTGCGCCAGATAGCGAGCCGCAAGCTTCCCACGGTCGCCGCCTCCGTCGCGTGCAGCGCGCATGCGGGCGTCTCCCAGGGCTCGCAAAGCCCCATCGAGCGCCGCGCACAAGCCGCCAACGACCACGCAGAGGATGACGACGACCCAGAGACTACTTGGCCCTTGCAGAGACTCGCCCAATCAGACCGCTTCCCGTGACGCGCAGAGCGCGTCCCTTGTTGCGCGCGAGGCGCAGCTACCCGAACGCTACCGCCGCGCGCGGCTGCAACACAACCCTATAGTACCTTGTACTACTGCGGTCTACCTGGCCTCCCCCGCTCCATTCTCGGGGGGCCAGCTTACGGGGTTGGCGGTCCGGCGTCGGGGCTGCTCGGCTCCCCGGACGTCTTCCCCAGGTAGTCGGGCAGCTCGATCCCGGCCATGGCCGCCACCTCGTGCAGTGGCGGCAGGCTCTTGATCAGGCTGGCGGCAAAGCTCGCGGTCGAGGAGCCGTTGGCCGCGCTGCCCGAGCCACCGTCCCAGACCACCACCTTGTCGATCTTGAGGTGCTTGAGCGCCGCGACCTGCGCCTCGACCACCACCTCCAGCTTCTCGATCATCAGCAGTGCCGCCGCCGAGCGCGCGTCGCCGCCGCAGCCCTCGACCAGCGCGCGATAGCCGTCGGCCTTGCTCTGCATCACCTTGCGCACGCCCTCGGCCTCCGCCTCGTAGCGAAGGCGCGTCGCGTCGGC
Organism: Polyangiales bacterium; assembly: GCA_036277895.1. Taxonomy (GTDB): domain Bacteria; phylum Myxococcota_A; class Polyangia; order Polyangiales; family DASUME01; genus DASUME01. The sequence continues at coordinate 3,874 of DASUME010000047.1, read as the reverse complement.
GTCGCCTTGCGCACGCAGGCGCACCTGCGAGGCCGCCGCGGCCGCTTCGATCTCCACCTTCTGGCGGTCGATCTCTTCGCGCACGATCTCGCTCGCCAGCAGGCGCTCGCGCTCGGCGCGGGCCTGCGCCTGCTGGATCAGGATCTCGGCCTCGCGCACCGCCACCTGCGCCAGCCGGCGCGACTCGGCTTGCTGCACCTCCAGCTCGGCCGTGCTGCGCACGATGTTGGCGCGTGACGTGTTCTCGCCGAGCACCGCCTCGGCCTCTCGCTGCTGCACGAACACGCGCTGGTCGGCCTCAGCCGCCTTCTTGCCCTTCATGGCTTCGGCGGCGTTCTGCGAGACGCCGATGTCGCGGTTGCGCACCGCCTCCGACTCACCGACCGACGCGCGCGTCTCCTGCTGCTGCACGAACACGCGCTGCTCGGCATCGGCCGCGCTCTTGCCCTTCACGCCCTCGGCCTCGTTGACCGCCACCTGCACGAGCCGCTCACGTTGGGCGAGCGACTGGCCGATGGCGCCGATCTTCTCCTGCTCGGAGACGTCGACGCGCGCGCGGTTCACGGCCTCGGAGGCGGCCTTCTTGCCGATGCTCTCGATGTAGCTCGACTCGTCCGTGATGTCGGTGATGTTGACGTTGATCAGGTAGAGCCCGATCTTGTTGAGCTCGGGCTCCACGTTCTTGCGGATCGACTCCAGGAAGCTCTCGCGGTCCTGGTTGATCTGCTCGATCGTCAGCGACGCGACCGTCAGGCGCAGCTGGCCGAAGATGATCTCGCGCGCCATCTCCTCGATCTGCGCGGGCGTCAGGTTGAGCAGGCGCTCGGCGGCGTTGTTCATGATCGAGCCGTGCGTGCTGACGCCGACCGTGAACGTGCTGGGCACGCTGATGCGGATGTTCTGCAGCGAGAGCGCGTTCTTGAGGTCGATGAAGATCGACATCGGCGTGAGGCTCAAGTAGCGATAGTCCTGGATCAGCGGCCAGATGAAGGCGCCACCGCCATGGATGCAGCGCGACGACTGCCCCTCGCCCACCTTGCCGAAGATCACGAGCACCTGGTCGGACGGGCAGCGCTTGTAGCGCGCGGCCAGGAACATCAGCGTGGCGACCACCAGCACCACGAAGGTGACGACGACGCCGGCCCACAAACTCAGCGACTGTACCGATGTCAACGCGTCCTCCTGCGCCTCTCGAGAGAGACCGACTTCAGACCTTGCCCACCACCACGGTTCCATCGGGCAGCACGCGCAACACGCGCACCGGGCTGCCGGTCGCGAGCGTGTCGAGCTCGCTGATCGCATCGGCTTGCACGAGACGATTCTGGATCGTCAGCGTGACCTTGCCGGGCTTGTCGGGTGCGATGCCGAGGTACACCGTGCCCTGCACACCGAGCGCGTTGCGCATGTCGAGGTTGCCGCTCGACTGCAGCTTGGCGGCGCCGCGGAAGATGCGCGCGATCACCCACGTGGTCGCCGAGCCGGCGATCAGCGCACCCGCGACCGAGACCGCAGGGCTCGCGCCGCTCTGCATGCTCAGTGCGAGCCCGGTCAGCCCGAACATACCGAAGAACGCGGTCAGCCCCTGCAGCGACAGCAGCTTGAACGCGGTGTCCGCCGACGAGTGCCCGGTCGACGCGCCGTCGTGGTTGCCGCTGAAGTCGATGTCGGCATCGCCTGCGCCGAGCACGGACAGCGCCAGCTGAACCAGGAACAGCGAGCCGCCCAGGATGGCGGCGTAGAGGAAGACGTCGTGCAGCATCGGCGCCCGAGAAGATATCACGGGTGCGAACCGCAATTGGGATGATCCCCGTATGGGGTGGCGACTGTTGTGTCGCGGAGCGCGCACCTGCAAACTGGTGCCCTTGGCAACGCGCGGAAACGATCCGTCTGCAACCTCTGGCAGTGGCCGGCCAGGGTTCCTGAGCAGGTTCCTGTGGCAGTGTGCCGGCGCGGATGGCGCGCTGCTCGCACGTTGTCCTGCTTCGGACTGGGTGAAGTACCAGAGCATCGGCGGCATCGTGCTGGCCACGTCCTGGCTCGCCTTCGTCTCCGCGGCATACGCGTTCTACACGGTGTTCAGCCCCAAGACGTCGACCGCGCTGGAGGCGACCACCGACCCGAGCACGGTCGCGATCGCGCTGCTCGCGGGTGCAGTGTGGGGGCTGGTGATCTTCAACATCGACCGCTTCATCGTGTCGAGCGCCGGCAAGGGCGACGGCACCGAGCGCATCACCTGGAGCGAGCTGACGCAGGCCCTGCCTCGCCTGATCATGGCCCTGATCATCGGCGTCTGTATCTCGGCGCCGCTGGAGATCCGGATCTTGAAGCCGGAGATCGACGCGCAGCTGGAGCTGTCGCAGAACGCTTACCTGGCCGAGCTGAACGAGAACACCGACCAGCGCGTGCAGGGGCAAAAGGTAGAGCTGATCCGGCGCATCGATCAGGCGCAGGCCGCGCTGGACGAGCGCAGCGCGTACTTCGAGACGCGGCGGCGCGAGATCAACACGCAGCGCGAGAAGCTGGAGCTGGAGGCGGAGGGCAAGACCGGCAGCGGCGTCGCCGGGCGCGGTCCAGCCTGGCAAGACAAGAAGGACACGCTCGACAAGCTCGAGCGCGAGCTGGAGCGCGACAAGGCCAGCTACGCCGAGAAGGAGAAGCAGGTCAGCGGCGACGTGGCGACCTGGAAGCGCTCGCTCGACGCGCTCACGCTGGAGCTGACGCAGGCCAAGGCCAGCAACCTGCGGCAGTCGCGCAGCCTCGACGGCCTGCTCAAGCGCATCCAGATCTCGCACGAGATCGGCGGCATGGTGCCGTGGGCGATCATGCTGCTGCTCTTGGCGGTGGAGACGGGCCCGATCTTCTTCAAGATGATGCTGGTGAAGAGCAGCTACGACTACATGCTCGAGAACCAGAAGCGCGTGGCCACGGCGGAGCTCGGCATCGAGCTCGACGCGCACGTGTTCCTGACCGAGACGCAAGAGGAGCTGCGGGTCGATACGTTCCACGGCGTCGAGGCCAAGCTGCAAGCACGCAAGCGCGAGCTCGAGCGGCCATGACGTGGTCGGCGCTGGCGGGCTACGACCGCTCGCTCGTGGCGCGCTTGAGCGCACGGCACCGTGCGGAGCTCGGCCTGCTCGGCGGCTGCTGGTGCTGGGCCGCGCTGAGCCTGGCGGCGCCGATGGCGTACGTGATCGCGCTGCTGACGCACTCCGCGTGGCTGAGCCTGGCGGTCGCGCTCGGCGAGCTGGGCATGGTGCTGCAGCTGGTGCGCCTGACGGTGGCGGGCGGCGGCATGCCGCTCGACGCCACCGAACACCGGCCCACCCGCACGCCGTTGCTCTGGGTGGGCGTGCTGGGCGTGTTGTTCGCGCTGCCCGCGCAGCTGCCGCTGTGGGAGCATGCGAAGTTGGTCGCCGACCAGCGTGCGACGTTGCTCGCGCTGCACCAGCGCGCGCTGGCCGCCACGCCAGAGCTCGCTGACGACGCTCGCTTTGCACGCCAGCTCGCGAGCTGCGAGTTCGTGATCTTGCGGCTCCAGGACATGTGCAGACATCCCGCGCACGCTGGGCGCTACGCGCTGGGCTACCTGACGCTGTTGCTGGCGCCGTTGCTGTTCGCACGTGCGCAGGCACGCGCGGCGCGGCGCGCGTACGAGCGGCAGAAGGTGGCGCAGGCGCAACGTGTGGTAGCGCGCGACGCGGCGTCGACCCAGCGTATGATCGGCGCCCTGCTCGCACCCCATCGAGCGCGCCCATGATCCAGTGGATCTGCGGCCAGCTCGACGCGAGCTACGTGGGTGAGCCCAGCAAGCTCGCCCTGCCGCGCGTCGAGCCGAGTGCACGCCGCTACCAGCTGCGCGTGTATCGCGCGTCGG
>DASUME010000046.1:0-2007 GCA_036277895.1 Polyangiales bacterium | reverse complement strand
AGCGCGCTGGCCTCGCCGAGCTCGCGCACGCGGGCGGCATCGATGGACTTGTGCTCGAACGCGCGCAGCAAGGCCACGCCCCGGAGCGGCCGCGCCTGCAGCCGAATCGGATACACCGCGTCGGCCGGGGCACAGAACGCGAGCGCCACCCGGTCGTCGCCGCTGCGCGTGGACCAGCGCTCGGCGTTGGGCCCCTCGACCTCGATCGCCACGCCGCGCGAGCGCGGCACCAGCGCCGCCAGCCGATAGCAGCGGCCCGCGTGCAGCATCAGCTGGCCACGTGCGCTGCCGGCGCGCAGCTCCAGCGCGAGCGGCGGGCTGGCGAGCGAATACCCCACGGCCAGCTGCGCGCGCTCCTCCTGGAGCAGCGACGACTCTGCGCTCAGCTCGTCGCTGGCGCTGCCGACGGCGCGCAGGTCTTCGAGCCGCCCGCCCGCGCTGACGGCGAGTGGGATCGACGCCGGCAAACGTCCGAGCTCCCGCGGTGCGTGATCGACGCGCATCAGGATCAGCTGCCCGCGCCCGGCGTAGAGCGTGGCGCTGGCGAACAGCTCCACACCCGCCTTGCCGCACAGGCGCGCGTACGCGTAGGGCGCGATCGCGACGTCTTCGGCGACCAGCTGTCCGGCCTTCGTATACAGACCGAGGTCGACGTCGCGCACCTCACCCAGGCCGAGCGCGAGGTAGCCTGCGCAGCCGTCCTCCGTGAGCTGCACAGGCAGTGCGCTCGACTGGCCCTCGACCAAGAATGCGCGCGAGAGCTCGGTGACGGCGCTCGCACCGCGCGCACGCAGGTGTTCGCTGATCGCGGTCGTGACGTCCGTGCTGGCGCGGGCCGGCACGCTGATCAGGAACGCGAGCAGCGCGAGCCACCTCACCGCGCACCCGCATCGGGCGCGCTGGCACTGCGCGCGAGCACGGCGGCGTAGGCCGCGGCGGCGGGTGCACGAAAGCGCGCGTCTTTCTCGCTGCTCACCTTGCGCAGCAACGGCAGCGCCTGCGCATCGCCCACGCGTCCGAGCACGGCGAGCAAGCGCTTCTTCTGGGCGACGTCGCTGGCGGCGGCGGCGTAGAGCGCGAGTAGCACGGCCACGCGCTCGCTGCCGTCGGTGCCGGCGATCGCGCGCACGGCCTCTTCCTTTTCTTCTTCGTCGCGCGAGCCGCTGGTCAGGTAGCGCTGCAGCGGCGCGAGCGACTCACTCGTGTTGAGCTGGCCCAGGCCGCGAACGGCCGCCAGGCGCACCGCGCGATCCGTGTCGGTCAGGCGCTCGATCATCGGCGCGAGCGCGCGGGCATCCTCGGTGGCGGCGAGCGCCAGCGCGCTCCACTCGCGCACCTTGGCGTCGCTGTCGCGCGTGTGCTCGATCAGCGCCGGCACGGAGCTGCGCTCGGGCAAGCGCCACAGGGCGGCCGCCGCCACGGCGCGCACGTCTGCGCTGGGATCGCCGAGCGCCCGCGTTAGCTCCGGCACCGCCTCGCGGATGCCCAGCCGCCCCAGCGCACGCCCCGACGCCGCACGCACGGCAGGTTCCGGATCGCGGCTGAGCAGAGGGCGCAGCGCGTCCGCGATCTGCTTGCGGAAGCGGTAGCCCCGGCGACCGAGCTCTTCGGCGGCAGCCGCGCGTTCACTCGCTTGCTCCGAGCCGAGCCGCGTCAGCGCGTTCTTGAAAGCCTCCTCACCGCGAGCCTCCTGGCTGGCCTTGGCGTGGATCTCCGCGTCGTCCGCGCGTGCGGTGGGCAACACGCCAGGAGCGGCGGCTCCAAGTAGACATCCCCACACGATCCCACGTGAAGTCCACGCCATACACAGCCTTTGCGGAGGGCCCTTCGACTCTACCACCCTCGACGTACGGTCCGCCCTTCGATTCAGGCGGCGACGCGGGGCGGCGGCTCAGGCGCGCTTGGCGGCGGAGCGTACGGAGCCGCTGGCCTTGGCGAAGGCGAGCGCCTCGCGTACCCCGGGAATTTCCTGCAAGGCGCGCGAGATCGGCTCCGAGACCCGGGCCA
>DASUME010000045.1:0-5329 GCA_036277895.1 Polyangiales bacterium | reverse complement strand
CCTCGGCGCAGCTGATCGAGTACGAGCGTGCGCTCCGGGCCGAGCTGCAGCGGCTCGACATGCAGTTCACCCGCGTCTGCCTCGTGCCATGATCGCGTTTTGCTTGTGTCCGCGGCACGGTGCGCGCTATCCGGCCTCGATGCGCGTGTTGGTGATCTCGTTGTTCTCGGCCGGCTGCGTCCACCCCCAGCCCGCGCCGCCGCTCCCTGCGCCGAGCTGTCCTCCGGTCGTCGTCCCGGCCGCGCCCGCGAGCCCGTCGCCGGTGCTACACGACCTGCGCTGGCAGCTCGCGGTCGGCCGCGAGCCCGCGCACGCCGTGCCGGACGACCTGCACGCCTTCACGGTCGCGCGCTGGGAGTGCGCGCTGGGCAAGGTGCAGATGGACGACGCGCGCGAGGCGAGCGGGCTGCGGCTCACGCGCACGCGCCGGCTCGCCTGCACGCACGCGAGCGGCAGCACGATCCAGACCTCCCTGGCGTGCGAGGTGATCACGGGCGCGCCGGCCTCCGCGCGTAGCTTGCCGCTCGCGCTCGACACCGCGCCGCTGCTGACCCTCGGCTGCACGCCGGTCGCGGTCGAGCGCGTGGCCTCCGTGTTGGGCACGCTGTGCGCCACGCCGGCGGGCGTCACCTATTGCACGGGGCCCTGACACACGACCGTCTCCGCATCGAAATTCCGAGCGGCTCGCTTCGATCTGGCTTGCGCACACGCCGTTTGGGAAGCACGTGCAGGGCATGGAGCACGACGAGTGGCTCGAGTCCGGCGGCGACGGCTCGTTTGCGCTCGGCTGTGTCGACCGCAAGCTGCGGCGCAAGTACCACGCGCTGCTGACCGTGCGCGAGCCCGGACGTGGGGACGCGTGGAACGTGTTGGCGGACGTGCAAGAGAGCGTCGCGCAAGGGGGCTTCCACACGCTGCTGAGTGATCCGCGCGCAGGCCGGTACACACAGGCCGAGCTGGTCTCGTTCACGCCCTTCCCGCACGCGGCACACCACTACCGCATCGAGAGCCTGTCGCCCGCGGTGACGATCACGCGTCGCGTGCGGCTCGATGCGCGCGGCCAGGTCGAGCTCCGCTACAGCGTGCGCGGGATCGTGGCGCCGTTGGAGCTCTCGCTCGCGCCGCTGTTGCGCGGCCGCACGTTGCACGAACTGACCTACGAGAACCCGTTCCTGGATGGCTCGTTGATGCAGGTGGAGAGCGACGCCGCGCTGGAGGTGGTCATGCACCCGTACCCGGGCATGCCTGCGCTCGCGTTTCGGCTCGAGCTGCCACCGAGTGCGAGCGTGCGCGTCGAGCGCGGCGGCCAGTGGTGGACGGACCTGCACTACGCGTGGGAGGCCGAGCGCGGCTACCCGGCCGACGAGCACGCGTTCGAGCCCGGCGCGTTCGTGATCACGCTGCAGGGAGACGCCGAGCTGGCGCTGACCGTTGGCGTGGCGCCGCTGCAGCGGGAGCCGGCGCCGCACGAGCGCGCACCGCAGGGCCTCGGCGAGCAGCTCGCGCGCGCGGCCGAGCAGTTCTTCATGCGCACGCAAGCGGGCACCAGCACCTTGATCGCGGGCTTCCCGTGGTTCGGTCCCTGGGCACGCGACGCGCTGCTGGCGCTGCCCGGATTTTTCCTGGCCACGAGCGACTTCGAGCGCACGACCGCCGTGCTCGATGGCTTGCTGGCGGCGCGCGTGGCGGGGCTGGTGCCGAACATCCCCGCGCTCGGCGATCAGCCGGCCAACACGTCGTCGATCGATGCCAGCCTGCTGTTCGTGCGCACGGTGCAGTGGCTCGGCGAGCGCGTCGGCGCCGACCGCGTCGAGCGCTTCATGCCCGCCGTGTGTGAGCTGCTCAGCGCGATCGCGGACGCGCGCGATCCGCGCATGCGCTTCGATCACGGCGTCGGCGTGTGGATGGAGCGTGGGCCCTGGGCGTTGACCTGGATGGACGCGCTGATCGACGGCCAGCCGGTCACGCCGCGCGCGGGCTACGCGGTCGAGGTCGACGCGCTGGCCTACAACGCGGCGCACTTCGCGCAGGCCTGGGCCGAGCGCAACAACGGCGCCTTCGCGCGCGCGTTCCGCCATCGCCTGCGCGGCGCCGAGGCCGACTTCCTGCGCCGCTACTGGGACGACGCGCACGGCTACCTCGCCGACGGCCACGACGGCACGCGACCGGACTGGGCGCTGCGCCCGAACCAGCTGTTCGCGCTCGGCCTGCCGCATCGGCCGGTGCCGCCGAGCCTGGGCCGCTCTGCGTTGGCCACCGTCACGCGCGAGCTGCTCACGCCGGCGGGCCTGCGCACGCTCGCCCCCACGCATCCGGAGTACCGCGGCCAATACCGCGGCAGCCAGGACGACCGCGACCGCGCCTATCACCAGGGCACGGTCTGGCCCTGGCTGCTCGGCATCTACGGCGACGCCTTGCTCCTGCATCACGGCGCGACTTTCTGTGCGACACATTTCGGCCCCGTGGTTACCTATTTCCGGGAGCACGTGCCGCACGCGGCGTGCCTCGGGCAGGTCAGCGAGGTGTTCTCGGGCGACGCGCCTCACGCACCCGGCGGCGCGCCCGCGCAGGCGTGGAGCGTCACGGAGCTCTACCGCATCCTGCACGCGCTCGAGCTCGCTAGTGCGCACCGCGTGGCGAGCTGAAGTACAACGACAGAGAAACCGACTCGAAATAGCGGCGTAGAAGAATGGCCCCAACGCAGCCTGGCTTGCGTTCCCTGTCACGCGACGAACGCCCGCTCGACTTCAGGAAGGTTCGAACCAGAGCATGAGCGACTCGCAACGGATCGATGTGCTGATGCTTGGATGGGAGTACCCCCCACACATCAGCGGGGGACTCGGCACGGCATGCGAAGGACTGACGACGGCGCTCGCGCCTCTCGGCGTCCATATCGACTTCGTGGTGCCTCACCTCTATGGCGGCGAGCACGCGCCCCACATGCACCTGACTAGCCCGGACGTCACGCTGCGTGCCCTCGACCCGCTGGCGTGGCCGAGCAACTACGCGGGAGACCTCGGCGCGCTCGGCGAGCCGGCGCAAAGCGACGCACCGGAGGCCGTGAAGCGCGCTGCGGCGACCGTCGCGATCACGCGCATTCCCGCGTTCCTCTCGCCATACCTGCGGCCCGAGGAATACACGACCTTGATCAAGGCTCTCGAGTCGGGCGACGACACCGTGCTGCGCGAGCTGCTCGGGCCGAGCGCACCACGCGTGGCGCCGAGCGCAACGTCGAGTGACGCGTCATCCGGCGGTGACCGCAAGGGCCCTCACTACGGCGACGACTTGTTCGGCGAGGTGATGCGCTACGCCGAGCGCGTCGCGATCTGGTCGAGCACCCATCGGCCTCAGGTGGTGCATGCCCACGACTGGATGACCTTCCCGGCCGCCACACGTGTGGCGCATCTGCACGGCATCCCGATGATCGCGCACGTGCACAGCCTGGAGCAGGACCGCAGCGGTGCCGGCGCCAACCACACCATCGTCGGGATCGAGGGCGCGGGCCTGCGCGCGGCGACGCGGGTGGTGGCGGTGAGCCACTACACCGCCCGCATGATCAACCAGCTGCACGGCATCCCGTTCGACAACATCGACGTCGCCCACAACGGCGCGTACGCGCGCAAGACCGTGACCGCGTACCGCGAAGAATCCCACGACGACCGCCCGATGGTGCTGTTCCTCGGGCGCATCACCTTCCAGAAGGGCCCCGACTACTTCGTCGAGGCCGCCGCGAAGGTGCTCGAGCAGGTGCCCAACGCGCGCTTCGTGATGGCCGGCAACGGGGATATGCTGCCCAGGTTGCAGCACCGCGTGCACGAGCTGGGCATCGCCGACGCGTTCGATTTTCCGGGCTTCGTGCGCGGGACGGACGTCGAGCGCCTGTTCTCGACGGCAGATGCGTACGTGATGCCTAGCGTGTCCGAGCCATTCGGGATCTCGGCGCTGGAGGCGATGAGCTACGACACGCCAGTGGTGCTGTCGCGCCAGTCGGGCGCGTCCGAGATCTTGCACCACGCACTCAAGGTCGACTTCTGGGACGTCAACCGATTGGCGGCCCAGATCGTGGCGATCCTGCGCTATCCGGAGCTCCGGAACAGCATCGTGGACATGGCGCGCGAAGAGGTACGCCGTGTGCATTGGGAAGCTGCAGCCACCAAAGTGAAACGGGCGTACCTGCGTGCGCTGGGGAGATACTGATGCCGTCCGTATGTTTCTACTTCGAGGTCCACCAGCCCTATCGAGTCCGGAACTACGACGTCTTTCAGATCGGGCGCGACCATAACTACTTCGATGAGAAGCTCAACGCCGAGGTCATGCGCAAGGTCGCACGCAAGTGTTACCTGCCGACCAACGCCAAGATGTTGGAGCTGATCGAGCGCCACGAGGGCAAGTTCAAGATCGCGTACGCGATCACCGGCGTCGCGCTGGAGCAGATGCAGCTCTACCAGCCCGAGGTCGTCGAGAGCTTCCAGAAGCTGGTCAAGACAGGCTGCGTCGAGCTCGTGGGCGAGACGTACTACCACTCGCTCTCGGTCCTGTACGACGTCGTGGAGTTCAAGGAACAGGTGCAGATGCACGCCAAGCTGATGAAGCAGCTGTTCGGCGTGACGCCCACGTTCTTCCGCAACACCGAGCTGATCTACGACGACCGCATCGGTCGTGAGGTCGCCAAGCTCGGCTACAAGGGCATGATCGCGGAGGGCGCCGACGACATCCTCGGCTGGCGCAGCCCGAACTTCGTCTACAAGGCGAACTCAATTTCCGAAGACGGGCGTGACATGGCCCTCCTGCTCAAGAACTACAGACTCTCGGACGACATCGCGTTCCGCTTCTCGAACCGCGGCTGGGCGGACTTCCCGCTCACGGCCGACAAGTTCGCGGGCTGGGTGCACCAGGTCAGCGGCAACGGCGACACCGTGAACCTGTTCATGGACTACGAGACGTTCGGCGAGCACCAGTGGGAGGAGACCGGCATCTTCCAGTTCCTCGACTACGCGCCCGAGGCGATCCTGAAGCACCCGGACTGGAGCTTCAAGACGCCCACCGAGACGGTGGCCGCGTATCCGTGGGTCTCGCCGATCGCGTTCCCGCGCACCGTGTCGTGGGCGGATGCCGAGCGCGATCTGACGGCCTGGCGCGGCAACGAGATGCAGACCCGCGCGCTCGAGCGCATCTTCATTATCGGCGAGCGCATCAAGCGCCGGAACAACCCGGCGTTGCTGGCGCTGTGGCGCAAGCTCACGACCAGCGATCACTTCTACTACATGTGCACGAAGTGGTTCAGCGATGGGGACGTGCACGCGTACTTCAGCCCGTACGAGAGCCCGTA
>DASUME010000044.1:0-2400 GCA_036277895.1 Polyangiales bacterium | reverse complement strand
GCCGCGATCAGGGGAGCTGCTGCGCGCGCAGCTCGTCGAAGATCGCGCGGGCGCTCTTGCCGGTAGAGAACTGCGCGACGTAGTCCTTCGCGCGGCGCAGCGCCTCGCTCTGGGCTCCTGCCAGCAAGAAGGAGAGCTTCTCCACCGCGAGCCCATCGTCGGCCGGTAGCGTGGCGCCGATGGCGACCGCGCGCTTGACGCCGAGCACGGCCTGGCGTGGCCGCGTGGCCATGCGGCGGGCGAGCGTCATGGCTTCGTCCATCAGCTCGTCGGCGTCCACCGCGCGCGTGACGAGCCCGATGCGCTCCGCTTCGTCTGGAGACACGGTGGTGCCGTCCAGCATCATCTCGCGAGCGCGCGCCGCGCCGACCGCGCGACACAGGCGCTGGGTCCCGCCCGCCCCCGGGATGATCCCGCCGAGCACCTCGACCAGGCCGATCGCATGATCGCCACGCGCCATCAGCCGGTAGTCGCACGCGAGCGCGAGCTCGCAGCCTCCCCCCATCGCCGTGCCGTTGATGGCGGCGATCACCACCTTGTCCATGCGCTCGAGGCGCGTGAACACGCGATGGATGGTGCCGATCGACAGCAACATCTTGAACGGCGGCCGCGCGCTGCTCTCCAGCAGCTTGCGTAGGGAGGGCAGTTGCTCGAGCAGGCGATGGCTCGCGTCCACGCGCTCCAGCGCCCCCTCGATCACCACACGCAGGGGCGCGGGCAGCTGATCGAGCGCAAGCGCGCCACCTCCGCGCGCGAGCTCGTGCACGCTGAAGTGCGTGATGAACGTGCCGGGCTTGGTGCCGGTGATCACGATCACGCGCAGCGTGGGGTCCGCCTCCCACTGCTCGGTCAGCAGGTCGAGCTGCTCGACCATGCGCGTGGTCATGAACTGATCGGGCGGGTTGTGGAGCTCGATGATGCCGATGGGCCCATCGATACGAGAGCGAACCTGTTGCATTTGTCCTCCAGCAGCCCCGCGAAGCGTCAGCGCGGGACCGAGCTGTCTGTCCGCCGTGGCGACGCGAGCGTGGAGTGCGAAGCGCAGCGCCACCCAGCTCGTGCCGCGACATCGTCTCTGCCGCCAGCGAGCGACCGCCACGCACACACCATCACGGCCGTGGGGTGCGTCCGGCCCTCATCGCGCGCGAAGCGTCCTGGCCAGGGCGCGCAGCGGGCTGGTAGCGAGCTGGTAGGCCACCGCCCCGATGTCCGCGCGGTCGCGCCAGAGCGCGATCTTCCCGTTCTTGATCTCGAAGGTGCCCCAGACCCAGATCGAGAGGTCGACCACCGGCCCGCGCAGGTAGTCCGTGCGCTCCGAGAGCACCACGCCGTCGGTCTCGGCGATCTGGTGCATCGTGTAGTCGAACTCCGTGATCAGCGGCGGCGTCATCATGCGCAGCGTGCGGGCGACGCGACGCTTGCCGCGGTCGGGCGGCAGCGGCACGTTCTGGTACACGATGTCGTCGCTCAGCATGTCGAGCGCGCGCTCGAGGTCCAGGGCCTTGAGTGCGTCCAGGAACGCTACGACCAGGTGAATCCCCGGCGACGGCTGGGGCGTGACTTCGAGCTGCTGCATCGGGTTCTGCTCCGCCGGGCACCGTCCATCAGCGTCGCCCCGGTGGCAAGGACTCAGCGCGTCAGGCTTTGGACCCGTCGCGCCATGCCCCACCTATTCGACGCTGGCGCCACTTTGGCTGGCCCGCTTCTGCAGCTGGCGATGCACGATGCGGCGCTTGAGGGGCGACAGGTGATCGATCATCAGCTTGCCCTGGAGGTGATCGAACTCGTGCTGCAGCGCGACGGCGAGCAGCTCGTCCGCGGCCTCGACCTCGAACCACACGCCGTGCCGGTCTTGCGCCTTCATCTTCACGCGCTCGGCGCGCGTCACGTCGAGGTGCAGGCCGGGGAACGAGAGGCAGCCCTCTTCCCACTCCAGCTTGCCTTCGGTCTTCACGAACTCCGGGTTCACGAACACCTTTAGCTCGCTCGGGCCCTCGCCGTCCGAGACGTCGACGATGAACAGCTGCTTGGACTCCCCGATCTGGGTCGCGGCCAGGCCGACTCCGGGCGCCGCGTACATGGTCTCGGCCATGTCGTCGATCAGCGTCTGCAGCTCCGGTCCGAAGTCGGTGACCTTCTCACCGGGAACACGCAGTCGCTTGTCGGGGTAGTGGAGGATCTTACGGATGGCCATGGCAACTCCCAGAAGTAACACCGGCGCCGATTGGCCGCAAGCGCGCCACCGCACGGGAAAACGTGCTGTTTACAGCATCGAGACCGGGTCGATGTCGAGGTGCGCCCGGCCTGGAGCGAGCCCCTGATCGATGCGCTCGCTGACCCGGGCCGCCACCGCGCGCAGCTTCTCGCGTGAGCGAGATCGCAGGAGAAAGCGCATTCGGT
>DASUME010000043.1:0-2047 GCA_036277895.1 Polyangiales bacterium | reverse complement strand
CCTGCGCGGCGCGGACCGAGGGGGCGCGCACGCCTCGAATGACCAGTCAGCCTCACAAATTGGCGCCGCGCCGTGCTCCGCATCACCGAGGTCGTGGGTGTGGGGTGGTCGTGGCGTATCCGCTTGCAGGGGCTGGTGTGCATAATGGCGCGATGTGGAGAGCGTGCTTGGCTTTCTCGGCGGTGCTCGCGACCGCTGCGCTTGTGCATGGCGCCAACGACGACAACCCGTGGCCGCGCTTCGCCACGCCCGCGCCGGGACCCGCGCGCGCGATCGGGAGCTACAACGCCGGCTGCCTGCAAGGTGGCGAGGCCCTGCCGATCGACGGGCCCGGCTTTCAGGTGATGCGCACCAGCCGGCGCCGCTTCTACGGGCACCCGGCGCTGATCAACTTCGTGCGCCAGCTCGGCCTGCGCATGAACAAGCAGCGGCTCGACGCGCTGCTGGTCGGCGACCTGAGCCAGGCGCGTGGCGGGCGCGCGGCCAGCGGACACGCCAGCCACCAGACCGGGCTCGACGTCGATCTGTGGTACGCGGGCGCGCGCAAGCACCTGACCCGCGCGCAGCGCGAGTCGCTCCAGGCCGACGATGTGGTGGACGCCAAGCTACAGCGGATCGTGCCGCGCTGGAGCAAGCGCGTCGCGCAGATGCTGCGGCTCGCCGCCGCCGACGAGCGCGTGGACCGCGTGTTCGTCAACCCGGTGATCAAGAAGGTGCTCTGCGAGCAGCCCAAGGAACGCGGCTGGCTGCGCAAGATCCGCCCCTGGTACGGGCACGCCGATCACTTCCACGTGCGGCTCGCGTGCGCCGCCACCGATCCAGACTGCGCGTCGCAACCGCCGCTGGGGGAGGGCGACGGCTGCGACAAGCTCGGCAGCTGGCTCGCGCCCAAGCGCAAGAGGGCTGCACCCGTCGTGCGCAAGGCGGTGCGCGCCGGTACACCGCCCAAGGCGCTCGTCGAGTACCGGCGCTCGATCGCGGAGGGCAACGGCTGGCCCTCGCAGTGTGAAGCGCTGCTGGTGCCCGAAGACGAGGGCGCCCTCGCGCGCTCCGACGTCAGCGCACTTTGAGCACGGCGCGGAAGCGCGCCTTGTTGTCGATCATCGATTGATAGGCCTCCGCCGCCCTGGCGAGCGGGAACACCTCGTTCCTCGAGCTCACCGACGCGAGCTGGCTGAACTCCATCGTCTCCTGCGAGTCCTGCGGCACGCCGCTGGGCCAGCCCTGCACGCGCAGGCGCTTCATGATCATCGGGATCGCGCCGAGCTGGATCGGCTCCGCACCTGCGCCGAGCAGGAGCAGCGTGCCGTTGCGCGCGAGGCCGCCCACGAGCTCGGCAGCAAGCGACGCGCTCGACGAGGTCACCATGATCACGCGCGCGCCGCCGAGCTTCTGCAGTGCATCGGCGGCCTTGGTCTTCTCGGTGTCGATGTAGTGGTGGGCGCCGAGCTCGCGCGCGAGCTTCTCCTTGTCGCCGCCGCGCGAGATCGCGACGGTGTTGAAGCCGAGCTTGTTGGCGTACTGGATGCCGAGGTGGCCGAGCCCGCCGATGCCTTGCACCGCGACCAGATCCCCCGCGCGCACGTCCATGTTGCGCAGCGAGTTGAACGTGGTGACGCCCGCGCACAGCAGCGGCGCCACGTCTTCGGACTTCATGCCCTCGGGCACGCGCGCGAGCGCCTCCTGCGGCGCGACCATGTACTCGGCGTAGCCTCCGTCGTAGCTGATGCCCGTGATCTGCTGCTGCTCGCAGGTGACGAAGTCGCCCGAGCGACACGGCGTGCACTGCCCACAGTGGCCGCCGTGCCAGCCCACGCCCACGTGCTGGCCCACCTTCCAGGCGCTGACCCCCGCGCCGAGCGCGTCGATCTTGCCCACCACCTCGTGGCCGGGCGTGCGCGGGAAGTGCACCGGCATCCAGCCTTCCTTGGTGATGGCGTCGCTGTGGCACACGCCACACGCCTCCACCGCGATGCGCACCTGCCCCGGTCCAGGCTCCGGCACGTCGCGCTCGACCAGCTGCAGCGGACCGCCGGCCTTCTCGACC
>DASUME010000042.1:0-2446 GCA_036277895.1 Polyangiales bacterium | reverse complement strand
CACCACGTCCGCGCTGCCGGAGGCGATCGCCTCGTACGCCATGATCGTGGCCTGCATGCCGGAGCCGCACATCTTGTTGACGGTGGTCGCCTCGACGCCGTGATGCAAACCGGCGGCGATCGCCGCCTGGCGCGCAGGGGCCTGGCCCAGGCCTGCGGACACCACGCAGCCCATGTAGATTCGCTCGATCGCCTGCGCGTCGCGCAGGCCAGAGCGCTGAACCGCGGCCTTCACCGCCGTCGCGCCCAGGTCGGTCGCCTTTACGGACGCGAGCTTGCCCTGGAAGCTGCCGATCGGCGTGCGCGCGTATGAGCTGATCACGATCGGGTCGGATGACATGACGTACTCCTTACAACGATCGGGCGATGACCATGCGTTGAATGTCCGAGGTGCCTTCATAGATCTGGCACACCCGCACGTCGCGGTAGATCTTGGCGAGGCCGAACTCCTCGAGGTAGCCATAACCGCCGAGGGTCTGGATCGCGCCGCTGCACACGGCCTCGGCGGTCTCCGACGCCACCAGCTTCGCCATGGAAGCTTCCTTCAGGCAGGGCGCGCCGGAGTCTTTGACGCTCGCGGCGTGCAACACGAGCTGGCGCGCCGCCTCCAGGCGCGCAGCGAGATCGGCGAGCCGAAAGCCGGCCGCCTGATGCGCGAGGATCGGCTTGCCCATCGACGTACGCTCCTTGGCGTAGCTCACCGCGAGCTCGAGCGCGGCCTGCGCCATGCCCACGGCCTGCGCCGCGATGCCGATGCGTCCCGCCTCCAGGTTCGACAGTGCGATCCGGTAGCCCTGGCCCTCCGCGCCGAGGCGGAGCGTACTCTCGATGTGCAGCTCGCTGAACGTCAAGCTGCAGGTGTCCGAGGCGGACTGTCCGAGCTTGTGCTCGACCTTCTCCACGCCGTAGCCCGGCTTGTCGGTGGGCACGAGGAAGGCCGTGATTCCCTTCTTCCCGAGCGAGGGATCGGTCACCGCGAATACGATCGCGAGCCCGGCGATCTTCCCCGAGGTGATGAACTGCTTGCTGCCGTTCAGCACGTAGCCGCCTGCGGCCCGGGTCGCTCGCGTGCGGATCGCAGCGGCATCCGAGCCAGCTTCGGTCTCCGTGAGCGCGAAGGCGCCGATCATGCGGCCCGAGGTGAGCGAGGGCAGAAAGCGCGCCCGTTGCTCCGGCGTGCCGTCCTTGAGCAACGCAGCCACGATCAGGCTGTTCTGAATCGAGAGGATGGTCGAGAGCGCACCGTCCGCAGCGGCGACCTCGATCAACGCGGCCGCGTACGAGACATAGTCGGCGCCAGCGCCACCTTTGTCCTCGGGCGCCGTCATCGCCATCAGCCCGAGCTCGGCCAGCTCGAGGAACAGCTCCTGTGGGTACGCACCCTGCGCCTCGAAGCGCTTCACGAACGGTTGAATGCGCTCTCGCGCGAACCGGCGAACGGTGTCCGCAATCTCCTGTTGTGTCGACGAGAGTAACATAGGATACGCGTCTTCCTGAACCTATAGCCCAAGCCTAAGGCATTACGGGAGTACCATGTGGAGCCGCTGCCGCGCGGGGCGCTGATTCTTCGCACCGCACCGGTCACTCCGCACACGATTCGATGGCCGGCACGTCGTGCTTCGTTGACCGAGCTTGCAGGACACCGAGCTCACGTCGGCCTATCGCACCAACCATCGCGCCGTAGCGTACTGCCTACTCGGTGCGGCGCGCAGCTTCCAGGATCACGCGTGCGATCGCCTGTGGGCGCGACAGGAACGGGACGTGGCTGGTGGGGAGCTCGACGGTGGTGGCGTTCATGCGCTTGGCGTAGAAGCGCTCGAGCGCGGGCTGGATGGCGCGGTCGTGCTGCGCCACCACGTACCAGCTTGGCGCATCGTGCCAGGCCGCGTGGGGCACGGACTCGCCGAAGGCCGAGCCGATCAGGGGCTTCTGCGCGGTCGCCATGACGCGCGTCTCGCTCAGCGCAAGGTCCGCCGCGAAGATATCGTGGAACTTGGTCGGGTCGATGGTCAGGAAGCCTGCCGTGTCGGGGACCAGCGCCGTGCCGAGATCCGCGGGGTACTGCTGGTTGAAGGCGCCGACGGGCTCGCCGTCCTCGGGTGCAAACGCAGCCACGTACACGAGCGCGCGCACCTTCTCGTTGTTGGCCGCTGCGCCCGTGATCACGGCGCCGCCGTAGGAGTGCCCGACCACGATCACGTCGCCCGGTTGTTGCTCGATGATGCGCTTGGTCGTCGCGACGTCTTGCGCCAGCGAGAACAGCGAGTTCTGAACCGCGGTGACGCTGTAGCCGGCGCGTAGCAGGTGCGGGACGACGGCGCTCCAGGCGCTGCCGTCGGCGAACGCGCCGTGCACGAGCACGATGCTGGGCTTGTCGTGGCGTGCTGCGAGCTCGTTGCTCGCCGAGCCTTCTTCGGCCTGGCTGGGGGCGGCGCACGCGAGCGCCA
>DASUME010000041.1:0-3919 GCA_036277895.1 Polyangiales bacterium | reverse complement strand
AAGCACCCCACGCACATCACCAACAACGATGGCCGCGGCCTGCTCGCGGTCATGGACGAGGACGAGGGTACCGGCTCCGTCTCGTTCGTCGACACCAACACGGACACCGAGGTCAAGCGCCTCGGCGGCTTCTTCACGCCGCACTTCATGCGCTTCTCGCCGGACGGCAAGTTCGGCTACGTGGCGAACCTCGGCGCCAACCACGTGACGCGCGTCGACCTCGACAAGCTCGAGATCGAGGGCCACGTGGCGCTCGACGGCTTCCAGGGACCGCCCAACCACACCTTGGCGGCCGACGAAGGCGGCTTCGGCGACGTGCAGATCGACCGCGAAGGTGTGCTGTACGGCGCGCACCACGCGACCGGCCGCGTCATCGTGTACGACACCATGGCCCGCGTGAAGCGCACCGAGCTCAAGTCTGGAACGGGCCCGTGGGTCGCGTTCGCCGAACACTCCTTCGCCAACGTGCCGCTCCGCCACGTGGTCACGAACTTCGGCGACAAGACCGTCTCCGTGATCAACGGCATCAAGGACCCTACCGTGCTCGGCTCGCTGCCGGGCGACGAGGAAGCCTACGGCGTGAACTACTCGTCGCTGGCGCCGAACAAGGCGTTCGTGATGAACCGCATCCGCAAGGACGTCACCGTGCTCAACACGGAGACGCTCGAGATCCAGGACCGCATCCCCGTCGGCGGAAACACCGAGACCGCCGCCACCACGCGCGACGGCAAGTACGTGATCGCGGCCGTCAGCGGCGCCAACCGGATCGTGGTCATCGATGCAGTCAGCAACCAGATCGTCAAGAGCTTCGACAATTTCGGCAACTACCCGTGGAGCGTCACCATCCCCCTCGGGCAGAACTACTGCCACTGAGATGATGCGGTTTGGAAGCACCAGGCCGGCTCTCGCCGCGCTGTTGTTGGCGGCGTGCGCGGAGGAGCTCCCGAACGCCGATCCGCCCGAACTCTTCGACCTCGATCGCGCCCCCAAGGTGATGCAAGAGGCTGCGAAGGCGGTCGTGCGCGTCTCGCATCCGGCGGGCACGTCGGGTACGGGCTCGTTCATCTCTCCCGATGG
This sequence comes from Polyangiales bacterium, assembly GCA_036277895.1. Taxonomy (GTDB): domain Bacteria; phylum Myxococcota_A; class Polyangia; order Polyangiales; family DASUME01; genus DASUME01. Next base: position 2,842 of record DASUME010000041.1, on the reverse strand, counting down.
GCTGCTGCTGACGAACGCGCACGTGCTCGGCGGCGAGACGTGTGCGCGTGAGGGCTGCGAGATCGCGCTCACGTTCCAGCATCAGCGCGGCACGTTGAACCTGCCGGCGCGCACCGTCTACGCGGTGCCGCAGCACGTGGACATCGGGCTGGATATGGCGGCGCTCCAGATCTTCGTCGACGAGGCGAAGACCCAGCGCTTGCCCTCGCCCTACTTCCTGACCATCGAGCCGCACACCGCGCTCGAGCTGCTCGGCCAGCACGTGAATGCGATCGGACATCCGCTCGGCCGGCTCAAGAAGTGGTCGTCGGGCGTGGTGATCGACGCCGAGGGCGAGTGGTTCGACACCAGCATCTTCAGCCTGCCGGGGAGCAGCGGCTCGCCGATCCTGAACGATGCCGGGCTGCTGGTCGGCCTGTTGCATCGCGGTGCGCAGGGCGTCGACCTGATCACGCGCACCAGCACGCAGGTGACGGCGATCGCGAGCGCGAGCGCGGATCTGCAGCGTGGGCTCACGGCGCCCTTGCCGTCGACGATCGTCTCGCTCGCCGCGCCGCTCAGTGCGGACGAGGCGCTCTCGCACGCGGACGCGTTCCTGGCGGCGTCGACCTGGAAGGCCAACGTGGACGGCCAGCCGCTGTCGCTCGCGTGGCTGATGGGCACCGACTGCGACGAGGCGCTCGCGCGCGATGACTTCGACTCGGTCGAGGAGCTGCAGAGCGCGCTCTCGCCGTGCTTCAAGGCGCTCAGCTTCCTCGAGTGCCGCACGGACGTGTACGAGCAGACGCGGTCCAGGCCGCGCGAGTGTCCCACGGACGAGCGCGCGACGTGGCAGCGTCGGCTGCAGGCCGCGTTCGACAAGCAGCTGCTGCTCAACGGCTCGCTCGACCTGAGCGCGGTGTCGTTCTCGCTCGAGCCGCTCGCGGACACGCAGGCAGCCGCGGAGCAGACTGCGCGGACGAACCTGCTGGCGACGCTCGACCGCGTCGAGCCCAGGCTCGACTTCTCGATCGCGTCGTACCTGATCGCGTACAACGTCTTCACGTACGACAACCAGGACCTGCGCGACGTGATCCTCGGCTACGCGAAGGCGCCGTTCTACGAGCGCAACGCCTGGGAGATCACGACCTCTGCGTTCTGGCTCTACGCGGCCGATCGGCTGTCGCGCGAGCAGACGCTGACGATCGCGAAGGACCTGTACCGCGACGGCAAGGTCACGTTGGGCGCGAGGCTGCGCATCGAGGACTTGCTGTACGGCTCGGACGAGCTGTGAAGTGGCTTGTCCTTGTCCTGCTCGCGCTGCCCGGTCGCGTGCTCGCCCACGGTGCGCCCCCCGCCGCGACGGAAGCGATCGCGAGCGACGAGCGCGGCGTCTCGCTGGTGCGCGTGAGCCGCGGCCTGGCCTACCGCGCCGCGGAGGGCTTCCGCTTCCTGTGCCCGGAGGCGTGGGACGGCAACCTGCTCGTGCGCGCGGCGTCGCTGCCAGGCGGACCCACGATCCTCGCCAGTGATTCGTTGTTCGTGCTGCAGGAAGGTCGCGTCACCCGCCACCCCGTGCAGTCTGGGCTCGGCTTCGCGCTCGCCAGCCATCGCGACGCGGTCTTCGGCGTGTTCCGACAAGGTACGAGCTGGGAGCTGCGGCGCATCACCGCGAGCGCCAACGAGCTGGTGCGCGCGCTCGCGCAGCCGGTCGATGCGCTCGCGGCACTCGACGATGAGCTGGCGTTGCTGCGCTTCGTCGATCGCACCGTCACCGTCGATCGCTACGCGCTGAGCGGGGAGCCGCGTGGCGGCGTGAGCTGGGAAGCGAAGTCCTTCGTCGCCGAGGCGGCCCTGCGCGTCGCGGGCGAGCAGCTGTATGCCGTGCTCTGGGCACACTCCGCGCCCTGGCTCTCGGTCGGTCGCGTGGGCAAGGACGCGTTCGAGCCGCTGCGCGAGGCGAACGTGAGCCTCGACGGCCCGATCGCCAGCTCGCTCGCGATCGATGGCGTGCTGCAAGACCTGCAGACCGGCACTGCGATCGACACCCAAGGCGATCGCATCAGCTGCCTCGGCGAGACCAGCGGCCAGCCGTACGCATGTGCACGCGGTGGCCTGCTCCGCGTGGACGCAAACGGTCTGGGCGCGCCGCTGTTCGAGCTCAGCGCGCTGCGCGAACCCGATCTCTCCGCGGTTCCCGACGCCGCGCGCGCCGACTGCACCGTACGCTGGACCGACCTGGTGACCGACGGAGTACCCGTCTCCGACGCGGGTATGCCCGCTCCGGACGCGGGCGCCACCGCGCGCACATCGACCGCGGAAGGCTGCGCCACGCGAGACGGTCGTGGCTTCGAAGGGGCGCTGCTGCTCGTCGCCTTGGCCTCTCGCAGGCGCCGTCACTGATTCGACGCCGAACCGCGCGTCGACTATGCGAGACGATCCGCAGTCGAGATCCTGCGCGTGTTGTTGAGGGTGAGCGACGCTGCTGAGCGCGCACGCATGTGTTCTGCTACGCGAGATGAGACACTCGCTTGCCCTCTTGTTCGTCATCGCTCTCTGCGCATGCGACGACACAGGCGTCGAGGAGCAGCCCGACCTCCCCGATGCGTTCACCCCGGGAGCGAAGCTCGACGCAGGGGTGTCGTCGATGGACAGCCAGCTCGACGCAGCATCGGTAGCCGACGCCACGACCGCGAAGATGGCGCACTGCCAGCTCGGCTTCGAGATCGAGCGCTTGCCTGACGCCGGCCCGCCCGCCATCGGCGCGTACTGGACCGTGGTCAATCCGCCCGAGCTCAAGGTACTGGACGGCGGCGTCACGCGTCTGGCGCTCTCGTCGATCGCGCGGCTTATCTCGTGAAGT
>DASUME010000040.1:0-19936 GCA_036277895.1 Polyangiales bacterium | reverse complement strand
GCGTGGCCCGGCGTGGCTCGCCCTCGGCGCCAGCTGGTTCGTCGCCCAGACCCCGATCTTCCAGGCCGTGGCCACGCGGCCCAACGTGCACGCCGTGCAGTTCGCGCTCGGCCTGTGGGTGATCGACCAGCTGGTCCGCTTCGAGCTCAGCGAGCCGGGCTACGACCGCCGCCCGCTGTACATCGCCGCCTACGTGCAGGGCCTCGCGTTCGCGAACCACCACGTCTACGCGCTGCTCTTGCTGTCGCTGGCGGCGCCCACGCTGGGGCGCGTGTTCGCGCGGCGCGGCTTCCTCGGGCTGATGGGACTGGTGGTGGCGCCGCTGTTCGGCTTCTCCGCCTGGGTCTACGTGCCGATCCGGGGCAACCGGGACCCGTTCATCAACATCGGCTTCCCGGACAAGCTCACGCGCATCTTTTGGGTGCTCAACGCGGACCCGTGGCGCGGACCCAGCGACGTGGCCGAGCCGAACACCTGGTGGCTGCTCGCGCGCGGCATGTCGAGCTCGATCGCGGTAGTGGTGGTGTTGCTCGCGCTGGGCGCGCTCGGGCTGCTGCTCGCCGCGCGCACCAGCAACGCGCGGCGGTTCGCTTTGCTCTGGTCGATCGCGTTGCTGGTCCCACTCGCCAGCATCGCGTGGATCCTGGAGCCCACGGTGCATGCGGACGCGTGGGGGGCGCTGCTCCCGTGCGTGTTGGCGTGGGTCGCGCTGGCCACGTTCGGCGTGGGGCTCGGGCTGCGTGAGCTGACGCGATCGCAACTCGTGATGCAGCGTGTCGGCTACGGGCTCGCCGGCCTCGCCGTGCTCGCGCTGATCGTGCGCGCCACGCCGCCGAGCCAGGCCCCGGCGCAGCTCGACGAGCTGGCGCGGCGCGACCTGCCCACGCGCGCGGTGGTGATCACGCCGACGATGGAGGCCATGTTCCGCTGGTTCGGCGCCGAGGCCGAGGAGCACCTGCGTGCGGACGTGACGCTGCTGCCGCTGGCGGCGCTCGCGTATCCGCACGCGGTCGAGTCGCTGAGCGAAGTGGCGCCCGAGCTCGCGCCGGTGCTCGGCGAGTACACGCGCGATCACCAGCTCGGCCTGAGCAGCCTTCGTGTGCTCGCACGCAAGCGACCGCTGTTCATCGAGCTCGATCACACCGTGGGTCCCACGCTCTATGCCTCGCTGACGCCGGCGGGCTGGTACGAGAGCTTCGGCGGGGCCGCCGATGATGCAGACGCGTGGTCCGAGCTGTCGTTGAAGCTCGCGCCCGAGCTGCGCGAGCCGGGCCTGAGCGCGCTGTGGGTGCGGCGACAGCTCTACGAGGCGATCGCCTGCGCCAGTCGCGAGCAGCGCGAGCTCGCGCGTACGCACGTCATGCTCGGCCTGCGCAGCGCCCCCGGCGATCCGCGCCTGCTCGCGATGCGCAACGTGCTCGGCCAGCCGATCCCGATGGACGGCAGCAGCTTGCTCAAGCTGGTCGCGGAGCGCGACTGATGTTGGCGGGTCTGTTCATCGGCGGACGTGCCACGCGTATGGGCAGCATCCACAAGGGTCTCTTGCAGATCGACGGCGAGCCGATCGTGGTGCGGCTCGCACGGATGGCGCGCGAAGCGGGCCTGGAGCCGGTCTGGGTCGGCCTGCGCGATGATGCGTACCGTCGAGCGTTGCCCGGTCTGCGCGAGATCGCAGACGCCGTGCCGGGCATCGGACCACCAGGCGGGCTGCTGGGCTTGCTCGCCGAGGGCAGCGCGATCGCGCTCGCCTGCGACATGCCCTTCGTCTCGGCGGCGTTGCTCGTGAGGCTGCGCGACGAGCACCCCTCGGAGCGCGTGTTGGCGCCGAGGTTCGACGGCTTCTGGGAGCCGCTCTGCGCGCGCTACGACGCGAGCGTGCGCGTCGACCTCGCGCGCGCAATCGCGGCCGGAACGCGCTCGCTGCAGCCATTCTTGTCCGCACTGCCCGCGCGCGAGCTCACCCTGGCCAGCCGCGACGAGCTGCGCGATTGGGATGCCCCGGGCGACATCTCGACGACCTGACCTTTGCGACTAGTACTACTCGGTCACTTGTCGCGTAGCGAGGGCGTCGAGGCGCCGTTCTCGCGGTTGTGGCGCGGAGCGGAGCGGTGCAGACGCACCGCGGAGTGAGCACGCAGCCGCGAAAGTGGTGGATCGGCGGCCGCAGTAGCGAGAAGTGATCGAGTAGTACTAGAGTCTGGCCATGCCCATTCCGTCTTCCCTGCAGCAGGGCCTCCGGCTCCCGGTCGTGGCCGCCCCGATGTTCCTCACCTCCGGTCCGGCGCTGGTCACCGCGTGCTCGCAGGCGGGCATCATCGGGACCTTCCCCGCGCTCAACCAGCGCAGCACCGAGGGCTTCCGCGAGTGGCTGCGCGAGATCACCACCGCGCTCGCCGCCAGCCCGAACCCGGCCGCGTACGGCGTGAACCTGATCGTGCACAAGACCAACCCGCGCGTCGCCGCGGACCTCGAGGTGTGTGCGGAGTTCAAGGTGCCGCTGATCATCACCTCACTCGGCGCGGCCAAGGACGTGGTGGAGCGGGTGCACGCCTACGGCGGCGTGGTGTTTCACGACGTGACCACCGCCAAGCATGCGCGCAAGGCAGCCGAGGCCGGCGTCGACGGCTTGATCCTGGTCAGCGCAGGTGCCGGTGGGCACGCGGGCGCGATCAACCCGTTCGCGCTGCTGCACGAGGTGCGGTCGTTCTTCCAGGGCACCATCCTGCTCGCGGGTGCGCTCTCCACCGGCAGCGACGTCGCGGCCGCGCGCATGATGGGCGCGGACTTCGCCTACATGGGCACGCGCTTCATCGCCACGCAGGAGTCGTACGTGTCCGCGCGCTACAAGGAGATGCTGGTCGAGGCCGGCGCCTCGGACATCCTGTACACGCCGGCGATCTCCAGCATCCCGGCCAACTTCCTGCGCCAGAGCATCGTCGAGGCGGGCCTCGACCCGGAGAAGCTGGTGGCGCCGCCCGGCATCGATCTCACGCACATCACCGAGCCGTACAAGAAGGGCCCGGAAGAGAAGGCCAAGGCCTGGCGCGACGTATGGTCGGCCGGCCAGGGGGTGGGCGCGATCGGGGACACGCCGCCCGCGGCCGAGCTGATCGAGCGTCTGATCTCCGAGTACCGCGCCGCACGCGCGAGCTTCCAGCGCGACGACGCGCGCTTCGAATAAGGACTGCAAGCCATGAGCTACAACACCCTCCTCTATCAGGTCGCCGACGGCATCCTCACGCTGACGATCAACCGGCCCGAGAAGCTCAACTCGTTCACCACCGAGATGGCCGAAGAGCTGGTGCAGGCGTTCGAGCGCGCCAGCGACGACGACACCGTGAAGGCGATCGTGGTCACCGGAGCCGGGCGCGCGTTCTGTGCCGGCATGGACCTCTCGCGCGAGGGCAACGTGTTCGGCCTGAACGAAGCCATTCAGCCTTCGCTGCGCGACATGGACGAGCGCCGCGACGAGCCCGAGATCTTCCGCGGCGTGCGCGACACCGGCGGCCGCGTGACGCTCGCGATCTTCGCGTGCAAGAAGCCGATCATCGCCGCCATCAACGGCGCCGCGGTCGGCATCGGCGCGACCATGCTCTGTGCGATGGACGTGCGGCTCGCCTCGGAGAACGCGCGCATCGGCTTCGTGTTCGGCAAGATCGGGATCGTGCCCGAGGCGTGCTCGACCTGGTTCTTGCCGCGCATCGTCGGCATCTCGCAGGCGCTCGAGTGGACGTACTCGGGGGACATCCTGACCGCCGCGGAAGCCAAGGCCGGTGGCCTCGTGAAGGCGGTCTACCCGGCCGATCAGCTGCTGGAGAAGGCGTACGAGCTCGCGCGCAAGTTCAGCCAGAATCGCTCGCCGGTCGGCATCGCGCTGACGCGGCAGATGATGTACCGCAACAGCGCGCAGCCCCACCCGGCGGATGCACACCGCGTCGACTCGCTCGCGATCTTCTACGCCAGCATCGGAGACGGCAAGGAAGGTGTGAAGTCCTTCCTGGAGAAGCGCGACCCCAAGTTCACGAGCAAGGCGTCCGAGATGCCCCCCTTCTACGAGGAATGGATCAAGGGCAGTTCGAAGCGCGGCTGAAGCCTGCGCTCTCGGCATCGCCAGGGTTGGCGAACCAGCGCTCGCCCTTGCTCTCGTCGACCAACACGCGCGGGTAGTCCGGGCAGCCGGGCGCGTGGTAGAGCTTCTTGCCCTTGCCGTTGATGTTGCCCTTGATCGGCGTCTTGGTGCGCTCGATGGCCAGCGGCGGCACCGGCAAGGGGGCGGGCAGCGCCTTGGGCTTCGCGACCACCACGCCATGAGCGAGCGCCTCGAACGTGAGCGCGATCGGGCAGTGATCGGACAACACGCGGCGCTTGCCGTTGTCGCTGGCGTCGTACTGGAACATCTCGAAGCTGTCGCTGATCGACGCGCGCTTGGCCGGCACGTTGAGCACGATGTGATCGATGAAGTCCGGGTGCTCCCCCGACCAGCACGTCGAGGGCTGGCCGTCCGTGGGCGACCAGAGGTCGGAGTCCGGCGGGTCGGCGTCGTCGAGCTGTGCCCAGAACGCGTCGGCCTTGCGCGCGAACAACCTGCGGTTGAAGTCACCGAGCACCACCGCGGGCACGTGCTCACGGCCGCGCTGGTCGATCCAGGTCTCGAGGATCGGGAGCTGCTCGGCGAGCTTCTGGCATTCGCGCTGTGCGCCGTTGAGCGGAGCGTCGAAGCAACCCGACTTCAGGTGCACACTCAAGATCCGCAACGTCAGCTCGCCCTTGACCACCGTCACGTCCGCACCGGCGCGCAGCCCGCCACGATCGAGCTCGTCGTAGTCCGGGTGGATCTGCAGCGTGATCCCCTTGCGCACCGCGAAGCCCGTGCGCTGCGTGTCCCCGCGCGTGGCCACGTGCAGCTGGTAGCGCGCCGGATCGAACACACGCCGCGCGGCCTCCACGCCATCGACTTCTTGAAACGCGATCACGTCCGCGGCGAGCCGCTCCGCGTACGCACGCAGGCGCGCGTAGTCCGCGTCGCTGCGCTTGACGGGCCCGCTGCCGTTGGCGCGATTCAGCCACTCCAGGTTCCAGCTGGCCACCTTCAAGGTGCCTACGGCTCCGCTATGCGGCGCCTCTGCGTGCGCAACGACTCCAGTGTGGTCGCGATCTCCACATGAGATCGTCGCCAGCGCGCACGCGATCAGTCGGATTCGTAACGAGAGCATCAACTGTGTGTGGTCCTTTGAAGTCAGGTGCGCGAGAAAGCTACGGCCCGATCACCGCGCAGGGTGCACTTAGCACCCCGGCCGTGCAATTCTGTGCAGAGCCATGGCCACCAAACCGGCGGAGCCTGCCGCGAGCGCCAGCAAGCCGCGCATCTTGATCGTCGAGGACGACCAAGATCTGCTGAAGATGATGCAGCGCATGTTGACCAGCATCGCCGAGGTCGCCACCGCGGGCGACGGCGAGCACGCGCTCAAGATCCTGCAGCACGGCGAGCAACCGGACCTCGTGATCACCGACTGGATGATGCCGCGCAAGGACGGCCTCACGCTCGTGAAGGAGATGAAGCAAGACGCGGTGCTCAAGCGCATTCCCGCGATCATCCTCACCGCCAAGACCGGCCCGCGCGACGTGATCGCCGGCATCAACTCGGGCGCGCGTCACTACCTGACCAAGCCGTTCAAGCCCGACGAGCTGATCGCGAAAGTGAAGAAGGTTCTCGGGCTCACGCCCTGAGCGCTCACTGTCCTCAGCTGGCTACGCGACGAAGCAGCGTCGCAAGCGGGCACTGGACGGGCGCGCGAACGCGGGCGCAAAATGCCCGACGAGCACGCATGCAGAACCCACCTCCCAAGGGCGGCAAGCCGCAGGTCATCAACTTCAACCTGCCGATGCGCGAGGCACCGAGCGCGCAGCAAGCGCAGGTCTCGCGCAGCGATCTCGGTCGGCTGACCGAGGCGCTGCGCGTGCTGGAGACGCTCAACAACCCGATGGTGTCTCCGACCCAGCTGGGGCTAACGGTCGCCAGCATGCCCAAGCTCGCCGCCCGCGTCACCCGCGAGTACCACCGCATGTTCATGGACCGCTCGATCCCGCCCAACGTCGCCGACCAGCTCAAGGCGCTCGGCAACAAGCGCTTCGAGGAGCTGCTCTACAACTACCTCGAAGATCTCACGATGTCGCAGGGCGAAGAAGAGCCCTAAAACGCGGATGCCAAGCGGCGTTCCCGCACCCGCAGGACAAGTGACGGGCGAAACGGACACGCGTGCGAGCGTACAATCGACGCGTGCAGGATCCGCAGGTCACCCGCCGCTATCCGGCTGACGAGAGCGAAGCCCCACGCGAAGGCTTCGTACCCGGTGAGCTTCCTCAGGTGAAGCCCGCCAGCGGCAACATTGGGCCATACACGCTGCTGTGCGAGCTCGGCGCAGGCGGCATGGGCACGGTGTACGTCGCGCAGAAGCCGCTGCCCGGCGGCGTGCGCTCGACGGTCGCGCTCAAGACGCTGAAGCAACAGAACGTACCGCGGCCAAACCTGGCCGAGATGTTCCTCGACGAGGTGCGCATCATCGCGCGCATCAGCCACCCGTACGTGTGCGCGGTACGCGATCTCGGCATGGCCGACGGCACACCGTACGTGGCGATGGACTACCTGATCGGCGAGCCGCTCTCGCGTGTGCTGCCGATCCTGCCGCAGCCGCCGGACATGAACACGGTCGCCTGCATCCTGCGCATGGTCACCGATCTCTGCGAGGGCCTGCACGCAGCGCACGAGCTGCGCAACGACAAGGGCCAGACGATCGGCGTGGTGCATCGCGACATCTCACCCGATAACTTGTTCGTGCTCTACGACGGCAGCGTGCGTGTGGTGGACTTCGGCATCGCGTACACGCAGGAGGCGGCGCAGAAGGGCAAGGCCCAGACGCTGGCCGGCAAGTGCGCGTACATGTCCCCCGAGCAGCTGCGCGTGAAGCCGCTCGATCGGCGCTCGGACGTGTGGTCGGTGGGCGTGGTGTTGTGGGAGCTGTTGACCGGCAAGCGCTTGTTCCAGCGGCAGTCGGATCTGCGCACCGCGGTGGACGTGCTGGGCTTGCCGATCGATCCGCCGTCGAAGCTCAATCCGCTGCTGCCGCCGGCGCTCGACGCGCTGGTGATGCGTGCGCTGGAGCGCGACGCGGAGGCGCGCATCGCCAGCGCGCGCGAGCTGTCGCGCGAGCTGGAGGCGCTGATCAGCAGCTGGTTCGGCCTCGTGCCGTCGAGCCGCGTCGGCCAGTGGCTCAACAACATGTTCCCGGGCTCGATGGAGTTCCGGCGCCGCATCGTGACGCACAGCGAGACGCTGCAACAGCTCGACGAGAGCGGGCCGCAGCTGCGCACGCGCGAGCTGCACACGAACGTGCTCGGCGCCGCCGAGAGCGAGCGCGCCGCCTGGGTCCGCGCGAGCCTGGAGACGGAGGAAGTCACCGAGCAGCCCACCAACCCGGAGGTCACGACCGGCCTGGAGTTCCTCGGCAACCTCGCGCCGCCCTCACCGCGCATCGACATCAAGCCCGCCAACGACCAGCACGCCAAGTCGTTGATCTCGTCCTGGCTCGACGAGCAGTCGACGCCGAAGTTCGAGGCGGCGCCGATCCAGAGCATCGGCAAGAAGGTGAACGGCGCGACCCCGACGATCTCGGAGCCGGTCGAGGTCCCGCTCACCACTGGATCGCGTTGGTGGGTGATCACGCCCGTGGTGCTGATGGCGATCGCGCTGATCACCTGGCTCGCGTGGCCGAGTCCACCCAGACCGTCGGCGCGGGTCGCCACGCCAGCGAAGCCCGCCGTCGAAGACGACTCGCAGCTGATGCGCGCACCGCCGTCGGAGCCGCCGCCCAACACCGAGGCGGTGCTGCGGCCGGAGCCGATCGAGCCAGCGCCCGTGGTGGAGCCGAGCGTGGAGCCCGCGCCGGTGGCGCCGAGCGTCGCAAGCGCGCCGGTCACGGCGCCGGAGGCGAAGCCCGTCGCAACGGCAGAGCCCAAGCCCGCCGCTGCGCCCGAAGCGAAGCCCGAACGGCGCAGCGTCCTGCGCGGCAGCGTCTACGTAACCTCGCGCGACCCGACCCTGCGCATCGTGCAGAACGGCAACTTCGTCGCGCCGCCGATCTCGCTCACGCTGCCGGCAGGCTCGCAGAAGATCCAGTTCACGCGGCCCGGCACCGGCAAGATCTCGACCGTGAGCGTCGAGATCAAGCCGGGCACCAGCGGCCTGATCTCGCTCGATTGATCACTCGAACAAGGTGTTCGCGATCGCGTCCATCGCCTGCGGCAGCGGCGGACGCAACAGGGGACCCGCCGCCGCATCGAGCAGCGCCCGCGCGAGCGCGTGCTCCGCTCGGTAGGCCCGGCCGCCCGCGATCATCATGCAGCGCGAGGTGACCTCGACCACGGTGCGCGCCGCGAAGCTCTTCACGCGCCGACAGCGGTCCATGTACTCCGCGTCGCACGGCGTGACGTCGTCGCGCGCCACGCCCTCGAGGTAGCCGGCCGCGGCGTCGACCGAGAGCGCACACTCGGACAGCGTCGCGCGCGCCCACGCAGACGTGCGCGGGGCACACTCGACCGCGACGTCCAGCGCGCCCTCGCCGATGCCCACGAACACCGCGGCCAGCAGCAACGTCGACCAGTGTCGCGCATTGCGCCCGGCGATCGCACCGGGGTAGACGAACGTGGCCTCCGCAGGCGCGCGCTCGAGCGTCAAGCCCACGCTCGCGGTCGCGCGCATGCCGAGCGGGTCCCAGTCGTCCGCGAGCTTCACGCCCTCGGCCGTACGCGCGACGAAGTACGCGTCGAGCGTGCCTTCGCTGGTCCGTGCTGCGCACAGGAAGTAGTCGGCGTCGGGCCCGAGCGTGGCGAAGCTCTTCACGCCCGTCAGCCTCACCCGCCCGTGCTCGTCGCGCTCGGCGCGGGTGCGGGTGTTCGCGATGTCGCCGCCCGAGCCGGGCTCACTGTTGGCGACCGCGAGGATCTCGCCGGCCAGCGCCTTCTCCACGATGAACGCGCGCCCTCGCTGCAGCGCGGCGCGCATGACCGGCGGCACCGCGTCCTCCGAGATACGCGCGTTCGCCGCGTTGCCGAGCGGCATCGACAGCGCGAGCGCGGTGGAGGGTGCACGCCGCGCGACCGAGCGAATGCCCTTTGCGACGCTCGCGAGGTCCGCGCCGAGTCCCCCGAGCGAGCCCGGGATCGGCGCCGCCAACACGCGTGACGTACGGAATGCACGAACTGTCTCCGGGGGAAGTCGAGCGCCCCCCTGCGTACAGACCTCACGCTCGCTCTCGGCCCAGGCATCGAGATGATCGGCAAGCGCGGCCGCAAACGGATCGCTCGCCGCTCTCGTCGGCGCGAGCGGCAGCACACCCTGAATCATGGAGACCTCCTCGAACACGGACTCGGGAGACGAGCGGTCTGCACCGCGTGTGCCAGCTCGCGATTGCTCGGCAATTTCGCACGCGGCCCTGCTGCGGCCGCAGCAACCTGACAGAGGTCTGCTGCCCTCGCATCATCCGTGGCATTCCCAGGGCTTTCGGGCTGGGTGGACATGCGACCGTGATCAGTCACGGACGACCCCTACTTCATGGCTGTTCACCTCGCTTACGACGGTGGCTTGCATCTTGCGAAAGCGCCGCGCTGCGCCATGACGATCCTCAAGCTTCCGACCGTGGATCCAACGGTGGCTTCCGCCCGCGCCAAGGCGCTGGTGTTCGAAGACCCCTCCTCCAAAGAGCTGCTGCGCTTGATTCAGCGCATCGCACCCAGCCACGCGACCGTGCTCGTCACCGGCGAGACCGGCACCGGCAAGGAGATCGTGGCGCGTCACCTGCACGAGCTGTCGCCGCGTCGCGAAGGCCCGTTCCTCGCGATCAACTGCGGAGCGTTCAGCGAGGCGCTGGTCGAGAGTGAGCTCTTCGGCCACGAAAAGGGCTCCTTTACCGGTGCCACGGCGACCCGTGCGGGCTGGTTCGAGGCCGCCAATGGCGGCACGCTGTTCCTCGACGAGATCGGGGACCTGCCGCCGCCCGTTCAGGTGAAGCTGCTGCGCGTGCTGCAGGAGCGCGAGGTCGTGCGGTTGGGCTCGCGCCAGGCGCAGACGATCGACGTGCGCCTCGTGGCGGCCACGAACGTCGACTTGGCCGAAGCGGTGCAAGCAGGTCGCTTCCGCGAGGATCTCTACTACCGCCTGCACGTGGCATCGATCGCGATCCCGCCCCTTCGCGAGCGGCCCGGCGATATCCTGCCGCTGGCGCGATATTTCCTGGATCTGTACCGGCAGCGCCTGGGCCTGGGCACGGTCCGCCTGTCCTCGCGTGCCGAGCGCGAGCTGCTCGACCACGCCTGGCCGGGCAACATCCGCGAGCTCGACAACGTCATGCACCGCGCCCTGCTCGTGTTCCACGGCGAGGAGATCACACCGCACGACCTGCGGCTGTCCTCGCTGCGTGCACGCCCGAGCCAGAAGTCGGACGAGGACGCGCTCGACGCCGCGCTGCTGGAGCTGTTCGAGCGCGGGGGCCCCACGCTCTACCACCACATCGAAGAGCGCCTGCTGCGCGCGGCCTATCACTTCTGCGACCGCAACCAGGTGCAGACCGCGAAGCTGCTCGGCATCAGCCGCAACATCGTGCGCGCGCGCCTGATGCAGTACGGCGACATCGCGGGCACGCCGCGGCAGACGTCGCGCGAGAGCTTTCAGACCCTGTAGCGCGCGAGCGCATGCTCCAGCGCAGCTACGTACGCAGGCACGCCAGGGTCTCCCTCCGCGGGCGCCCAGCTGGCGAAGTCCTTGTCGTCGGCGGCCGCGTACGGCCCTGGCTTCACCTCGTACACCAGCGTGTCCGGCTCGCGCACCAGCAGGCCGTGGAAGAGCCCCGGCGCCAGATCGATGCCGAAGTCTTCGCTGCCGGCGCGCAGCGTGCGCGCGAGCTCGATCGTGCCGTCCTCCGCAAACACCACGAAGTCGAGCGCACCGCGCAAGACCAGGAACACCTCGCTCTTGGGCACCGCCAGGTGCCGGTGCGGGCGCACGTAGGTCCCCGGCTGCATGGCGTTGAACATGCGGTGCGGGTTGTCCTCGGCGCTCTTGTGGAACGGCACGATCACGCGCTTGCGGTCACTCTCGCGCGAGACCTCGAAGGCGCGCTGCACGAGCGACTCGGTCAGCAACACGATCGGCTCTTGCGGTGCGGGCAGGGCGCGCGGTGTGGGCATGGTGAAGCGAGGGTGGCACGTGTTCTGCAGCGCGGCACGCCACCGTCCGTGCGGCGAGCCAAAGGAGCCAAGTGACGTACGCCAACATCGAAGACACCCTCACGGCGATCAGCCGAGGCGAGCTGGTCGTGGTCGTCGATGACGCCGAGGGCGATGACGAAGGCGACCTGATCTTCGCGGCCGAGGCGGCCACGCCGGAGAAGGTCGGCTTCCTCGTACGGCATACCAGCGGCCTAGTCTGTGCCACCCTCACTTCGGAACGGGTCTCGGAGCTGCACTTGCCTCCGATGGTGGCCAGCAACGACGACGGCGATGCGCTGCGCACCGCGTTCACCGTCTCGGTCGACTACAAGCACGGCACCGGCAGCGGTATCTCCGCGAGCGATCGCGCGGCCACCCTGCGCGCGCTGAGTGACGCGCGCATCGGCCCCGGCGAGTTCGCGCGCCCGGGCCACGTGTTCCCGCTGCGCGCGCGCGAGGGCGGCGTGCTCGCGCACCCCGGGCTATGCGAGGCGGCCTGTGATCTGACGCGCCTGGCGGGCATGGCGCCCTGCGGCGTGCTCTGCGAGGTTGTCGACGAAGACGGCAGCATGGCGCGCCGGCCGGCCCTGCTGCGCTTCGCACACCGCCACGGCCTGCTGATCACGACGGTGGCGGACCTGGTCGCGCACCGGAAGCGCACCGAGCCCTGGGTGGTGCCGGTCTCGGAGGCGTCGCTGCCCACGCGCCACGGCACCTTCAGGGCGCGCGTCTATCGCTCCTCGCTCGAGAACGTCGAGCACCTGGCGCTGTACATGGGCAACCCCGAGAAGGCCGACGACATCCCCGTGCGTGTGCACTCGGAGTGTATGACCAGCGAGGTGTTCGGCTCGCTGCGCTGTGATTGCCGCGACCAGCTCGACGCCGCGCTGGCCGCGATCGCACGCGCCGGCACCGGCGTGCTGGTGTACCTGCGCGGCCACGAAGGCCGCGGCATCGGCCTCGCCAACAAGCTGCGCGCCTACGCGCTGCAGGACGAGGGCCACGACACCGTGCAGGCCAACCTGGCGCTCGGCTTGCCGGTCGATGCTCGCCGCTACGATGCCGCCGCGCAGATCCTGCGTGATCTCGCGCCGCGCAGCGTGCGCCTGATCAGCAACAACCCCGAGAAGTTCGCCGCGCTGGAGAGCTACGGGGTGTCGATCACGCGCCGGGTCCGGTTGCCGACCAAGTCGCACCGGCACAACGTCCGTTACTTGCGCTCCAAGCAACAGAAACTGGGTCACGACCTCGGTCTCGACGTCGAGCTGGAGGCGCAACGGCTGGAAGCCCCCGATTCCCGCCCGCCGCAGCAACATTCGCTGGGCGAGCTGTGAGCTGACGCGATAGAAGGAAAGAGCCATGACCGAACCGTTTTCGATCGCCATCATCACCGGCAGCCCGACGCGTCCTTCGCGCACGCTCGGCCTCGTACAGGTCGTGGAGCAGCGGCTCGCGCGCGAAGCATTTCGCGTGCGTACCATCCACGTGCGCGACCTGCCCGCGGAGGCGCTGCTGCACGCCAAGTTCGACGACCCCGCGATCAAGGAAGCATTGTCCGTGGTCGAGGGTGCAGACGGCGTGATCGTCGCCTCGCCCGTGTACAAGGCCGCCTACACCGGCGTGCTGAAGGCGTTTCTCGACCTGTTCCCGCAGTTCGGCCTGCGCGAGAAGGTCGTGCTGCCGCTGCTGACGGGCGGCACGATCGCGCACGTGCTCGCGCTGGACTACGCGCTGCGCCCGGTGCTGCAGTCGCTCGACCCCCGGCTCACGGTCGGTGGCTTGTTCGTGCTCGACAAGGCGATCACGCTCGCGGACGACGGTGTGAAGCTGGACCCCGAGGTCGCACCTCGCCTCGAGCAGATTACCCAGACCTTCATCGACGGACTGCGCGCACACCACTGATCGCACCCAGCTGGTGCTGCAGCGAACAGAGCCCAAACGGCGGTTCCTGTAACATCGACTGCAGTGACCACCGCGCGCGGTGCCCTGACACGCAGCAAGCCGACCGCCACCCGCTACGAGCTGGGCGAACCCTTCGCCAGCGGCGGTATGGGCGTGATCCGCCGCGGCTTCGACCGCTGGGCGAGCCGCGAAATCGCGCACAAGCGCCTGCGCGTCGATCGCGAGGAGCAACGGCCGCGCATCAGCGCGCTGTTCGAGCGCGAGTACGACACGCTGGCGCGGCTCAAGCACCCGAACATCGTCGATGTCTACGACTACGGCTTCGACGCGCAGGGCGCCTACTACGTGATGGAGTGGCTGTCCGGCGACGACCTCTCCAAGCGCGCGCCGCTGCCGTACCGCGAGGCCTGCGGCGTGCTGCGCGACGTCGCCTCGGCGCTCGCGCTGCTGCACACGCGGCGCTTCGTACATCGCGACGTCAGCCCCAACAACGTGCGCCTCACGCGCAGCGGCGTGGCCAAGCTGATCGACTTCGGCGCGCTCACTTCGTTCGGGCGGCCCGCCGAGATCGCGGGCACGCCCGCGTTCATCGCCCCCGAGTGCCTGCGCGACCAAGACCTCGATCAGCGCACGGACATCTACGGGCTCGGCGCGCTCGCGTACTGGACGCTGAGCGGACGCCCAGCCGTGCGCGCGCAGTCGATCGCCCAGCTGCTCGACGCGATCGAGGCGCCGGTGACGCCGCTCGCGCACCAAGTGCCAGACGTGCCGGAGGCGCTGCACGAGCTGGTGCACGCGATGCTCAGCCACGATCGCGCGCAGCGGCCCGACAACGCGAGCGAGGTGATCGATCGCCTGACCGCGATCGGCGAGCTCGCGCCCGAGCGCGAGGAACGCAAGGTCGCGTACAGCTACCTCAAGCATCCGCCGCTGCAGGGCAGGACCGAGGCGCTCGGCGAGCTGCAGCGTGCGCTCGAGGCCGTGCTGCAGGGGCGCGGCAGCGTGCTCGCGATCGAGGGTGGCGTCGGGCTCGGCCGCAGCGCGCTGCTCGAGCAGCTCACGATCGACGCCCAGCTGCGTGGCGCCACGGTGCTGCGCGCCGAAGGTGGCGCGGAGACCGGCGGCCACGGCTTGGCGCGCCGCCTGATCCAGCAGGGCCTGCGGATCTACCCGGAGCTCGAGGGCAGCGACGCGTTCTTCCGGCGTATGGTCGACAACGGCGAGACCGCACGCAGCGCGATGGAGCCGCTGGAGCGCACCGCGCAGGCGGCGACGCGCCTGCGCAAGTGGCTGCTCTCGCTGTGCGAGCGCGGTCCGCTCGTGATCGCGATCGACGACGCCGACCTGGCGGACGACGAGTCGCTCGGCCTGCTCGCATCGCTCAGCCAGGACGACGAGCGCGGTCCGATCCCGCTGCTGCTCGCGATCAGCACCTGCGTCGGACGCGATACCGGTGGCATGCCGCTCAGTCGCCTGCTGCTCGGCGCGCGCCGACTCTCGCTCGCGACCCTGGAAGAAGCAGAGGTGGTGGCGCTGCTGACCGGCGTGTTCGGCAACGTGCCCAACGCGCGCCGGCTCGCGCAGTGGCTCCACGGCGAGACGGGCGGCAACCCGGCGCAGACGATCGATCTGCTGCGCCTGTTGATTCGGCAGGGCGCGGTGCGCTACCAGCGCGGCACCTTCTCGCTGCCGCACGACATCGACCCGGGGGTGGCGCGCGAGCGACGTCACGACGCACTGCTGACGCGGGTCGCAGGGCTGAGCGCGGACGCCGGCTCGATCATGGAGCTGCTCTGCCTGCACCAGGGCTCGCTGTCGATCGCGCAGCTGTGCGACGCCGCCTCGCTCACGCCGCGCGAGGTGAGCCTCGCGCTGGAGCAGCTCGTGCATCGTGCGGTGGTCTACGCGCCGGGCGACGCGGTCAGCCTGCGCGGCGAGTCGCTACGCGCGGTGATCGCGCGAGCGCTCGACGCCGACCGCTTGCGTGACCTCCACCTCGAGCTCGCGCGCGCGATCGAGCTGCACCCCGAGCAGCCGTTGTCGAGCGAGCTGAGCGTGGCCGCGCACTTGTTCCATGCGGGCGAGCACGCCAACGCTGCCGGCCGCATCATGGCGTTGCTCGCGCAGCACGGCCACGACGTGCCTTCCTACGCGGAGTCCGTGACCTTGCTCGAGGCCGCGCTGAGGCACTACGAGGGCCAGCCTGGCTGCGAGCCCGAGTGTACGGACCTGCTCGCGGCGCTCGCGACCAGCGGCTACTACGGCAACCTCGAGGCACAGCGAACGTACCTGCGCCCCGCGTTGCGCTCGCTCGCGCGCCAGTGCGGCTTCGACGTCGCGCACCGGCTCGGGCCCTACTTGGGCGCGCATGTGGCGCTGCTGCTCGGTTGCCTGTTCGCGATCCTGTTTCAGCCCTTCATGCGTCGTCGTCTCGGGACCCACAGGATCCAGAAGCGCATCGCCGCGCTGTACGCAGTGGCGCTCAGCGGCTCGGCCGTCGCGGCCACCACCGCGGACGACGAGAGCACGCTGGCGATCGCGGATGCGCTGCGGCCGACGCGCGGCTTTCCGGCCTGGAGCGTGCCGGGCCTGGCGCGCGACTTCGTGATGGCGACCAACGAGCTGAGCGAGCTGCGCACGCACAGCGCCGCACGCAGGTACGAGCGCGTGCTCGCGGCCACCGAGAAGCCGCGCCTGTTTCTCGAGGAGCGCCTGCGCTTGGAGCTGCGCCTCGGCTGCATGAATGGCCGTGGCCACGCCTACGCCGGTCGCGCCGACGCGGTGGCGCTCGCGATGGCCGATCAGATGGAGAAGGGCAGCGCCTTCTTCGCGGTGCACGCGGAGGTGATCCGCGTGCTCTACTACGCGATGATAGGTCAGCACGACTTGTCGGAGCAGCATCGACAGCGAGCGGAGGTGCTCGCGCTGCGTGGTGGCGCGTCCTGGACGGCTGCGAGCACGTTGTCGGCGCGCTTGATCGAGGTGGCGATCGCCTACGGCGACAGCGCCACCTTGATGCGCGTAGAAGCCGAGACCGAGCGGCTCGTGAAGTGGATCCCGTCGATGGAGCGCAGGCGCAAGATCGCGCGTGCGAGGTTGCTGATCTTGCGCGGCAACGCCCAGCAGGCCGCGGAGCTCATCGAACCCGAGCTGGCCGACGCATCGGCGCTGGCCTGGCGCGACGCGATGCGCACGCTGTATGCGGATGCGCTGTGTCACCTGGGCGCCTTCGAGCACGCGCGCGAGCAAGCGCTGGCGGTCGTTCGCGACACGCCGCCCGAGCAGTGGAAGTTCGGCTGGATCTTGCGCAGTCCGTTCCTGCCGCTGGCGCGCGCGGAGATCGGGCTCGGCAACCACGAGCGGGCGCGCGAGCTCATGCTGGAGCAGCTGGAGCACGCCGATGCGCGCAACAACCCGCTCGAGCTCGGCATCGTGCACCGCGAGCTGGCGTCGATCGCGCTCGCGTCGCGCGACACGGACGCGTTCGATCGCCACCTGGCGCTGATGACGTCGCACTTCCGCGCCACGCAGCACCCGAACCTGGCGCGTCAGCGCGAGCTGCTGCTGGCGCGCGCAGTGTCCGCGGGCATCAAGGAGACGCCCACGGGCACCTGGACCTCGAGCTGCGAGACGTCCCTCGACAGCGCGACGATCGTCGAGCCGCACACGTCACGCCGCTTGCTCCCCAACTCGAAGGACTAGACCCCGCGCAGGTCGGTCGCGTAGGCGACGCGGCCGATCGCGAGCGCGAAGGCGGCTTGCCGGAAGCTGCAGTCGTGCCGGCGCGCGCTGTCGGCGAGCTCGCGCCAGGCGAGCTTCATCACGTTGTTCAGCTCCTGGTTCACGCGCTCCTCGTTCCAGCGGAAGACCTGGATGTTCTGCACCCACTCGAAGTACGAGACCGTGACGCCACCCGCGTTCGCGTAGATGTCCGGCAGCACCACGATGTTCTTCTTGGCGAGGATCACGTCCGCCTCGGGATCGAGCGGATGGTTGGCGCCCTCGAGCACCACGCCCGCGCGCACCTCGCCAGCGTTCTCCTTGCGGATCACGTTGCCGAGCGCCGCCGGCACCAGCACGTCGCACGGCTCGTAGAGCAGCTGGTCGGCCGCGAAGCCCTCGCCACCGCCGAAGCCCTTCACGCCGCCCGTGGACTTCACGTGCGCGTCGAGCGCGTTGATGTCGAGTCCCTTGGGGTTGCGGATGGCACCGGTCACGTCCGAGACGGCGAGGATCACGCCGCCCTTCTGCGACAGCAGCCGCGCCACCCAGGCGCCGACGTTGCCGTAACCCTGGATCACGAATTTGGTCCCCTGGATCGTACGCGAGACGTCGCCGAAGTAGTTCTCCAGCGCGAACACGAGGCCGCGTCCGGTCGCCGCTTCGCGGCCGAACGAGCCGCCGAGCTCGACCGGCTTGCCGGTGACCACGCCGGGCTGCCAGCCCTTGAACTTCGAGTACTCGTCCGCGATCCACGCCATCGTGCGCGCGTTGGTGCCCATGTCCGGCGCGGGGATGTCCTTGTCGGGACCGATCACGTCGTGGATGCCCTGCACGAACGCGCGCGTCAGCCGCTGCTGCTCGTTCTGCGACATCTTGCGCGGATCGCAGTTCACGCCGCCCTTGGCGCCCCCGTACGGCAGGTTCACGACCGCCGTCTTCCAGGTCATCAGCGACGCGAGCGCGTTCACCTCGTCCGGGTCGACCTCGGGGTGATAACGAATGCCGCCCTTCATCGGGCCGCGCGCGTCGTCATGCTGTACGCGAAAGCCCACGAACGTGCCGGTGCTGCCGTCGTCGAGCTGGATCGTGCACTCGACCTTGACCTCGCGCTTGGGCGTGGCCAGCCGGCGTTGCATGACGGCTCCGAGCCCCATCAGCTTGGCTGCCTCAGAGAAGTTCTGAACTGTCGCTTCGGTAGGTGTCACGCGCGTCTCCTGTCACTTCACTCAGAAGTAGTCGCCGAACTCGCTGAGCACGCCCTTGGGTTGGCTGCTCACCACGTAGCTCAGCGCACTGTGGTCGTAGAACGAGTAACCCGGTCCATCCTTGAACAACAACCCGAGCACGGCGGCGAGGGACTTGGTGCCCAACCAGCCCCGACGTTCGGACGCCGGCAAGCTTGCGTGCTCCGCCAACAGCGGCGCGAGCGCGCGCACAACGTCGAGCGGCGACGCAGCGGGCTTGGGAAAGCCGCTCGGCTCTTCCGGCCAGGCCTTGGTCGCGGTCGCCGCGTAGTGCTTACCCACGTGGCGGAACGTCTGCGTGCCGCGCGGTGGGAGATGCGGCACCAGATCGCGGCCATAGAGGTGACAGAACACGCGGTCGACGAGCGCGTCGTGATCGTTCCACGCGCGCGCGAACGGCGCGTTGCCGATCATCGGCGCACCGAACGTGTACACCTGCGCGAGTCGCTCCGCGATGCGCTGATCTTCGGGCTGCGTGCTGGTCACGAGGCGATACGCCGCCAGCATCGCGGTCGCGCCGCCGCTACCGTGTCCCGCCAGGAAGATCGCCTCCAGGGCGGCCTTCTTGCGCGTCTTGGTGGCGGGCACGCTGAGCGCCTGCACCACTGCGCTCCAGCTCGCGCGCGCGTTGCGGTAGTGCAGCGCCGAGACGCGCGCGTCCACGCCGGCAGTGGGCACAGGGAGCAGCGCAGGATTCGCATCGCCGAGCGCGCTCCAGCTGGCAGGCGCAAAGGAGTCGAGCCCCTGGTAGACCACGAATGCCACGCGACCGCACTTGCTGTGCACCACCAGCACGGACGCCGCGACGCCGAGCGCGCGGTTCTCGATCGCGATGCGCTGGCAGCGGTTGTCAGCCAGGCCGAGCTGCGCGAACACCCGCGACGCGGTCTCCACGTCGGCGTGCGCCCAGGCACTCAGCACGGCGCTCACGTGACGCACGACCGGATGCGGCTGGTGCGCGTTCGAGCGCACCGAGAGCAGCGTCTCGACCAGATCGCGGTACGTCGTGCCCTCGGTCGGCAGCTTCGCCCGTACGCCCGTGCTGCCCCCGAAGTCGTCCTGCTCGCTCGCCTCTGCTGCCGTGGCCTCGCGCTCTGCGTTCATGCCCCGCCCCCACCTTTCTGGGATGCGGCTTACGAAACCTGAACCGATCGGCAAGGACTACATGTCAGGGTGCCGGCGCCTGACTCAGCAGCTCCGTCAGCCGCGAGATCCCCAGCTTCCGCATCAACAGCGGACTCTTGCCCCGGTTGCGCATCAAGCTGCGCGCCGTACGCACTGCCGCGTGGCTGTTGGTATCGGTCGCGATTACCACCAGGTCGCAGCGACGCACCAGCGTCTCCAGCGACGTGGATCCACAGCTGCTGAGCTTCCCCGAGTGGAACTCGAGCTCGTGCCCGAGCTCCTCCGCCACCCGCCGATACTGCAGCTCGTTGCGTTCCGCGCCCCCGATGATGCCGACCTTCATGCAGCTCCCGGCGCACCGCTCCTTGCCGCGCGCACCGCGAGCTAACGCAAAGAGCGGACCACCAAGATCCCCACCAAGATCGTGCGAATATCGGGCAATCGCCCTCCACACTCCACCACATGTCCCAGCCAGCCATGAGATGTCACGACTGACGCCCCTGGCCACGAGGAGGCACCTGCGTCCTTGTGGGCGTCTAGCGCACAACGAACGGCTGCGTTCGGAACGCGACGCCGCCGCGCGAGTCGCGCAGGACCACCCAAAGCGTCCCGCTGGTTGCGGCGTTGGGCGCTCGGAATGTGTTCCGCGTTCCGGCCGCGTCTGGCGAGGCTTCGGCACCCGT
>DASUME010000039.1:0-2615 GCA_036277895.1 Polyangiales bacterium | reverse complement strand
CGGCGGCGTGCTGGGTGCAGTGGCTTGCTCGCCCGCCGTCGGCGCACTGGGGATCGGCTTGGGCGCGGACAGCGCGCTGCCGCGCTCCGAGAAGCGCAGTGCCAGGAAGCCGCCCGCGATCGCGAGCGCCGCGATCACCGCCAGCTTGGGCAGCCAGCCGGGTCCGGAGCTGTCCGCGCCGACGACGGACGGCGCGAGCTCGCGGCCGGGGTGGGTGATGACGCCGGACTCCGTGTGCGCGTAGCTGTTTCGGTTGTCCGGGGTGATGCTCGGCACCGGCGGAACCGTGCTGTCTCCGACCTTCGCGGGCAGCCGCATCTCCATCGAGAGCGCGTACTGGCCGCTCGGTGTGGTGGGCATACCGTCCGCGTGCTTCAGCAGCCGGAGCAGGTCGTCCATGCTGGACGGACGCTGGGCCGGGTCCTTGGCGAGGCAGCGCATGACCAGCTGCGCGAGCGCCTCGGGACAGCCCTCGACGTTCAGCGGAGGCGGCGGCTCGTGAAGGTGCGCCATCAGCACCTTGACCGTGTTCTCCCGGTCGAACGGAACCTTGCCGGTCAGCATCTCGTACATCACGACGCCGAGCGCGTAGATGTCCGCCCGCGCGTCCACCGTATCCTCGCCGCGGATCTGCTCGGGCGCCATGTACTTGGGCGAGCCCATGAACAGGCCCGCCTTGGTCAGCTCTTCCTCCGCTTCGGTCTCGAGCACGTGCTTGACCAGCCCGAAGTCGAGCACCTTGACGAAGTCTTCCTGGTCGCCGTGCCTGGTCAGCAGCACGTTGCCCGGCTTGAGGTCGCGGTGGATCACGTCCAGCCGGTGGGCCTCACGCAGCGAGCGTGCGATCTGCATCGCCACGTGCAGCACGCGCTCGTGGTGCAGCGGCGCTTCGCTGCGGATCAGGTGGTGCAGCGAGCGCCCCTCGACCAGCTCCATCGCGATGAAGTAGAGGTCGTCCGCGGTGCGCCCGTAGTCGAACACGGTGACCGTGTTGGGGTGCTGCAGCTTCGAGGCGACCGACGCTTCCAGGAAGAAGCGCTGCTGGAACAGCGGGTCGTGGTTGCCGCCCTCGTGACGCAGGTCGAGCGTCTTGATCGCGACCAGGCGGCCCAGTGGGACCTGCTCGGCCCGGTACACGCGGCCCATGCCACCACGCGCGATGACGCTGATGATCCGGAACCGGTCGTTGATGACGCGACCGATCAGCTCATCGGTCTGCGGCTGCTTCTTGGCGGTGTTGGACGTGCTCATGGACACGGCGGGGGGCGCGGATCCCCTCGATCCGACAGAGATCATTGTTCGTTACTGGCTGCGGAGGGCGCAAGTCGTTTTGCACACCCAGCCGGACGGTAGAGGGGGCGCTCAGCGGCCGTGTGCGGCATCCACCGCCTTGCGCACCTGCTCCTCCAGGTCGCGCGACAGCGAGCCGTGACCGAGGATCGCCTCGAGCTCGGCGACCATGCGCGCGCGCCGACGAGGCTCATAACGCTGGAAGCGCGTGAGGGGTCCCACCATTCGCGCGGACACCTGGCCGTTGAAGGCATCGATCTCCAGCACGCGGTCACGCAGGAAGCGATAGCCGCGCCCGCTGGCATCGTGAAAGCGCACCGGGTTCCCGTTGGCAAAGGCGTCGATCAGCGAGCGCGCTCGGTTCGGGTTGCCGATCTCGAAGGCCGGGTGCTCGAGCAGCGCGCTCACATCGTCGAGCGCGCGCGGGCGCGGCGCGGTGGCCTGCACCGAGAACCACTTGTCGACCACCAGCGCCTCGCCCTGAAAGCGCTCGTAGAACTGGGCCAGCGCTTGCTCGCGGTCGCGCGTCTCGACGTTCGCGAGGCAGGCGAGGGCGGCGATCATGTCGGTCATGTTGGTCGCGGCCTCGAGCTGCGCGCGCGCCAGTGAGCCGTCGCGATAGTCCGTGGCCACGGTCAGGTAGCGCAGGCACAGGTTGCGCAAGCTGCGCTGGCCGATCGCGGCGGTGTCGAGCGAGTACGCGCCGCGCGCGCCGAGCTGCTCGTAGCGGCGCTCGAACAGCGCCTTGTGCGCGCGTGCGAGCGTGCCCTCGACGTAGTTGCGCGCGTGGTGCACGTGCGTGGGGTCGACGTCCTCCAAGCGATCGGAGATCACGGACTCGCCCGGCAGCGAGAGTGCGACCGCGAGCAGCTGCGGCTCGGCGTCGCTGGCGAGCGCACCGCCGAAGGCCTCGATGAACGCGTCGTCGAGCGCGGGCGTCGCGCCGCGCTGCAGCTCCTTGATCGCCGTCATGATGCGGCGCTGGGCGAGGCTCTGGGCCGCGTCCCAGCGGCAGTACGAGTCGCTGTCGTGCGCCATGCGCAGCAGCAGGTCGGCATCGGTGCAGTCGCTCTCCAGCCGGACCGGCGCCGAGAAGCCGCGCAGCAGCGAGGGCGACGGACGCGCCGGCACGTCGACGAAGGTGAACGTCTGCTCGGCCTCGCGCAGCTCGAGCAGCCGCGTCGTGGGCGCCCCCTCGGAGCCCTCGAGCTTGAGCGGCAAGTCCGTGCCGTCGGGGCTCAACAAGCCGAGCCGGACCGGGATGTGCATCGCCTTCTTGTTCGGCTGTCCCGGCGTGGGCGGCACGCGCTGCGTGAGCGTGAGCT
>DASUME010000038.1:0-13790 GCA_036277895.1 Polyangiales bacterium | reverse complement strand
CACGGCCTCGCCCTGCATCACGTCTTCGGCGCCGTCGAGCAGCGCGCTCAGGCGCCTCTTCGCGACCGGCTCTTCGGCCGCCACGCGCTCGCTCGGCGGCGCGGTGCGCAGGCGCTCGAGCGCGAGGCCGGCGACGCGGCGCACCTCCGAGTCTCCGTCTTGCGTGAGCTCGGAAGCGAGCGTGAAGTCCTCGCGGGTGCCGGCGCGCTCCAGCACCGCGGCGGCGGCCATGCGCACCTGCTGGCTGGTCGAGCGCGACGCGATCGACAAGCCGAGCCGGCGCTCTCCGATCGGCGAGCGGCGCAGCGCCAGCGTGCGCAGCACCTCGACGCGCTCCTCACGCGAGCCGGGATCGCTGGTGTCCGACTTGAACGGCGCACCGAACAACAACACCATCGCGAACAGCGGCGCACCGCGACCGCGCCCCTGACGCGCGCGCATGCGCAGCCACAGCCCTGCGACCACGAGCCCACCACCCGCGAGCAACCACACCAGCGGGCTGCCGCCGTGTGTACGACGCGAGACCACGCTCGCACCACCACAGCCCGAGCTCGCCGCGCTGGTCGTGCTCTCGGCCGCGACCGCCATCGCGTACGCGGTCTCGACGCCATCGATGTCGTCTTCGTCGAGATCGCGCTGATGCGTCTCGCCGCGCGCAACGTTCGGCCACATCGTCGCCATGCGCACGTCGTAGGACTCACCGAGCCCGAGCACGTGCCCCATCTCGTGCGTGAGCACGCCGCGGAGGTCGAAGTCGTCGGCCGGCGCATCGGGGCCGTTGGCGAGCAGCGCGAAGGGGTGGGTGGCGTTCACGAGGATGTCGGTGTCGACGATCTTGCCGCTCTTGGTCTCGAACGTCGCCACGGTCACGGCCAGCGAGCTGGCGGCCAGCTGCCACTCTTCGATCAGGTACACGCCGTTGTCGGTGCCCGACTTCGCGTCGTAGCCCTTGGGCCCAGGGGTGCCGTCGCTGATCAGCAGCTCGGGTACGCCAGGTAGGTTGTGCCAGGCGGAGGCCGCGTCGGTGACGACCCCTTGGACCGGGAAGTCCTTGAAAAACTTCGCCATGCTCGGGTCCAGCCGCAGGCTGATCGCGTTGGCGTGCCAGCGCACGGTCGCCCCCGAATCGGTCTGTTTGACCGTGTAAGCCTGCGCCACCGGCGCCCCGCCCAGCAGGCCGAGCGCGACCAGCGCTAACTTCGACGCGAACCCACGACGCACAGCCATACGCAATTAATGCACGGCTGACGGATCCCTGAGAAGGGCTTGTCTCGGTACGGTTTCGTCGCTGCCCTCGTAAGTTGACGAAGGGATTCTTGAAAGCCTTGACGCATCGAGGTGCGCTAGTACCCTCGCAAGAGGGCTCGTAGGCCACGGGTCCGTCGAGGGACGCATTCGTCCCTCGCGTCTAGGAGACATTCGCAGACATGGGGACTGAAGAGGACGCCCGGAAGTTATTCGTCGCGGGGCTGCCTGAGACGGTGACGGATGACGGGCTACGCGCGCTGTTTACGAGCACGGGCTCGGGGATCGACGAGCTGAGCCTGCCGCGAGATCGCGCCACGGGACGCCCACGTGGGTTCGCCTTCGTGACGCTCTCGACGGCGGACGATGCCCAGCGAGCGCGTGAACAGCTGGATGGATCGTTGCTGGAAGGGCGCAGTATCAGCGTGCGTCCCTTCACGTCTGGACCTCCGCGCGATGGCGTGCGTGGGCCCGGCGCGGGCGGCGGCTATGCCGGCGGTGGAGGCGGCGGCTTCGGCGGCGGCGGTGGTGGTGGGTTCGGTGGTGGTGGTGGCGGAGGTGGGTTCGCCGGTGGCGGCGAGCGCCGTCCGCCTCCTCCGCGCGACGACTCCAACCGCACGCTGTACGTCGGCAACTTGCCGTACGACATCGAAGAGACCGACCTGCGCACCATGTTCACCCAGATGGGTGCCAAGGACGTCGACCGCATCCATCTCCCGATGGATCACGCGACGGGACGCCGACGCGGCTTCGCGTTCGTCTCGTTCGTGAGCGAGGACGCGGCCAAGGCATCGCTCGACGTGCTGGGGAACCTCAACGTTCGCGGTCGCCAGTGCACGGTTCACCTCGCGCATCCGCGCGGTGAACGTCCGGCACCGCGCGAGCGTACGTTCGGCGGTCCGGGAGGCCCAGGCATGGGCGGCCCGGGCGGCGGTGCACCCGGTGGGGGAGGCTTTCGCAGCTCTCCCCCGCCTCCCGGCGTCGGCGGCCCACGCCGAGCCCCGAGCTTCGGTCCGCCGTCGTTCGGAGGCGCTCCGCGACCCGGCCCGCGTCGTAACGACGAGGAGGGTGTGGCTCGCACCGCCAAGGGCGTCTCGCGCAAGCAGACGCTCAAGGAAGAGAAGCGCCGCGGCGGCGGAAACGCCCAGCGCTACATGGAAGACATCGGCGACGACGACGAGTGACCTGGGGTCATCGGCGTCCGCGCGTCGCTCGTAGCGAAACGAGAATGACTCGCAGAAGTCCCGGAGACTACGAGTGATATCAGTCGTGTGAGCAGTTGCGCCGCGCGATTGACACCCCCGCGGGCCAGCGTTAGAAGAACGTCGGCGCGCGCGGGCTGCGCCCTCGCAGAGTACGCACATCGTCGTGCGACTCGCGCGCGGGTGTGCAGCCACTCCGCGTACATGTGTTCTAGGTTTGGTCACCAGCGGGCCAGCGACGTTCCGGCTCCGCTACGCAATCACGGGGACGCCAATGGTAGCGACCTATCTCCCAGTGTTCTTGATGATCGCGGTGGGCCTCGGGCTCGCCCTGTTCATCTTCACCGCGACCTCGCTCGCGGGTCCGAAGAACCTGACCGCCGAGAAGGCGATCCCGTTCGAGACCGGCAGCGACACGCTCGGTGCGAACCACGTCAAGCTCAGCATCAAGTTCTATCTGACCGCGATCTTGTTCGTGGTGTTCGATATCGAAGCGGTGTTCCTCTACCCGTGGGCGTCGCTGTTCCGCGACCTCGGCTGGTTCGGCTTCGTCGAGATGCTGAGCTTCATCGCGGTGCTGACGATCACGCTCGTGTACGCCTGGCGAAAGGGAGCCCTCGAATGGGAGAAGTGAAGGTTCTGCAGACGGGCGACGCGGGTTTTGCGACCACGCGCTTCGAAGATCTGCTCGCGTGGGCCCGCAAGTACTCGCTGTTCCAGTATCCGTTCGCGACCGCGTGCTGCGGCATGGAGTTCTTCTCCGTGGCTTCCTCGCGCTACGACCTGGCGCGCTTCGGTGCAGAGGCCCCGCGCTTCAGCCCGCGGCAGGCCGATCTGCTCTGGGTGGTCGGCACGATCGTGCAAAAGCAGGCGCCGGTGCTCAGGCGCATCTACGAGCAGATGACGGATCCCAAGTGGGTGATCGCGTTCGGCACCTGCGCTTCGTGCGGCGGCTTCTACGACAACTACACCACGGTGCCGGGCATCGATCGGCTGATCCCGGTCGACGTCTACATCCCGGGCTGTCCGCCGCGCCCCGAGGCCGTGTTCGACGGCCTGATGCTGCTGCAGGAGAAGATCGCCAACGGCAACCGCGAGCCGGCGGTCGTTCCGCCGCGCGAGATCACGGGGCTGTCGCAGATCCGCAAGAAGGAGCTCGGAGCATGAGCAAGCGCGTGCTGGAGCGCCTGAGCGCGCAGTTCGGTGAGCGCATCCTGGAGACTTCAGACTTTCGCGGCGACGAGACGGCGATCGTCGCGCCCGAGCACTGGCTCGAGGTGGCGACGTTCCTGAAGACCGATCGCGACTGTGCGATGAACCAGTTCACGGATCTCACTGCGGTCGACTACCCCGAGCGCGAGCCGGAGATCCCGCGCTTCGATGTCGTGCTGCAGGTGCGCTCGCTGACGCACAAGACCCGCATCCGCCTCAAGACCCGCGTCGAAGACAACCAGCCGCTGCCGTCGCTGATCGGCGTCTGGGCCGGCGCCGACTGGGGCGAGCGCGAGGTGTTCGACATGTTCGGCGTGAAGTTCGACGGCCACCCCGATCTGCGTCGCATCTTGCTGTACGAAGAATTCGTCGGGTACCCGCTGCGCAAGGACTACCCGATCGATCGCACGCAGCCGCTGATCCCGTACCGCGAGGATGCGCAGTTCCTGGCCAAGCTGCCGCCGTTCGGACAGGACGAAGGCCAGCCCTGGACGCGCATCAACTGGAAGGCGCGCCTGGTCGGGGACGACAAGCAGGTGTCGCCTGCGATCGCGCTCCAGCAGGGCCAGCGCAGCGCGCTGAGCCAGTCCGAGCCCGAGAGCGACGAATCCCTCAAGAGCCCACACGAAAAGGCCGGAGAGTAACGTGGAGCCCATCGAAGACGAGCTCTCGGAAGAGGGCGTACTCGAGCTGCCGAGCGAGCCCATGCGCCTCAACATGGGGCCCTCGCATCCCGCCATGCACGGCACCATCCGCATGGTGATGGACCTCGACGGCGAGACGGTCACCGATCTCGACATCCAGCCCGGCTACCTGCACCGCGGCTTCGAGAAGAGCTGCGAGCGCGGCACCTGGCAGCAGGTGTTCCCGTACGCCGATCGCCTCAACTACGTGTCGCCGATGTTGAACAACAACGGCTACGCGTGGGCGGTCGAGAAGTTCCTCGGCATCAAGATCCCGGAGCGCGGCGAGTACTACCGCATCATCCTCGGCGAGCTGGCGCGGGTGTGTGATCACCTCACCTGCAACGGCGCGGGCGCGATGGAGCTCGGCGCGATGACGCCGTTCCTGTGGATGCTCAAGCTGCGCGACTTCATCTGGGACATCCTCGAGGAGGAGACCGGCGCGCGCATGACGCACAGCTTCTCGCGCATCGGCGGCATGGCCAAGGAGCCCACCGCCAACCTGCGGCGCAACATCGAGGAGCTGATCCCGAAGTTCGAGAAGGCGGCCGCGGAGTGCGAGGCGATGCTGGTCCGCAACCGCATCTTCCTCGACCGGCTGGAGGGCGTCGGCATCCTGACCAAGGAGCGCGCGATCGAGCTCGGCGTGACCGGCGTGATGCTGCGCTCCACGGGCGTCGACTACGACGTGCGCAAGGCCCACCCGTACAGCCTCTACGATCGCTTCGACTTCGAGGTCCCGATCGGCCACCAGGGCGACAACTACGATCGCTTCCTCTGCCGCCAGGAAGAGATGCGTCAGTCGCTGCGCATCGTGCGCCAGGCGATCGAGCAGATCCCCACCGACGGCCCGGTCAGCGTCGACGACGTGCGCGTGATGCTGCCCGCCAAGCGCGAGGTCTACTCGACCATCGAGGGCACGATCGCGCACTTCAAGCTGGTGATGGAGGGGCTCAAGGTCCCGCCGGGTGAGGTCTACAGCTTCAGCGAAGCCGGCAACGGCGAGCTCGGCTTCTTCCTCGTCTCGGACGGCAGCGGCACGCCGTACCGCGTGCGCTGTCGCCCCCCGTGCTGGTTCAACCTCAATGCAGCGCACGAGATGCTCCGCGGCGGCATGATCGCGGACATCGTGCCCACGTTCGGCAGCGTCAACATGATCGGCGGCGAGTGCGACCGTTGATTCGGAGAGTGTGAGATGCCCTCGTTCAAGCTGGACGGCACAGAGATCCCCTTCGAGCCCGGCGACACGATCATCCGTGCGGCCTGGCGCGCCGGCGTCGAGATCCCGCATTACTGCTGGCATCCCGGCCTGAGCGTCGCGGCCAACTGCCGCATGTGCCTGGTCGAGATCAAGACCGAGCGGCCGATGATCATGCCGATCGTGGCGTGGGACGAGGCCAAGCAGGCGTACGTGCCGGCGGGCAAGCCCAAGCTGCAGCCGTCGTGTCAGATGCCCGCGGTCGAGGGCCAGGAAGTGTTCGCCAAGAGCGCCGACGTGAAGAAGGCGCAGGCGTCCGTGCAGGAGTTCCTGCTCTTGAACCACCCGGTCGACTGCCCGATCTGCGATCAGGCCGGCGAGTGCAAGCTGCAGGACTACTACGACGCGCACCAGGCGACCCACAAGCGCAAGCACACCGAGCCGGTGCACAAGGTCAAGGCCGAGAGCTTTGGCCCCACCATCGTGTACGACGGCGAGCGCTGTGTGATGTGCACGCGCTGCGTGCGCTTCAACGACGAGGTGGTCGGCGACCACGTGCTCGACATGCGCGAGCGCGGGAACAAGAACGAGATCGCGCTCTCGCCCGGCCGCACGCTCGATCACAACTACACGCTGATGAACGAGCACGTGTGCCCGGTCGGCGCGCTCACGAGCAAGGACTTCCGCTTCAAGGCCCGCGTCTGGTTCTTGAAGTCGCAGAACAGCATCTGCACGGGCTGCGCGTCGGGCTGCCACATGCACATCGACTTCGACCCGCGCAACAACACCGTCTACCGGCTGCGTCCTCGCGATAACCCCGCCGAGAACCAGTACTGGATGTGTGACGACGGGATGATGAAGTACAAGACCTACCACGAGGGCCGCATCAGCGAGGGCCGCGTGCGTGAGGGTCGCGGGCCGAAGATCGAGGTCGAGACCGAGGAGGCGATCGCGCAGGCCGCGCGCCTGCTCAGCGGCGCGTCCTCCAAGCTCGGCGTCGTGCTCAGCGCGCAGAGCAGCAGCGAAGACAACTTCGCGCTGGTCACGCTCGCCAAGCAGCTCGGGGCGGACAAGCTCTACCTGACCGCGCTCGGCGGCTGGCAGGGCGACGACATCCAGCGCCACCCGGACAACAACCCGAACCGCGCGGGCGCCAAGCAGGTGGCCGGGGTCGAGCTGAAGTCGCTCAAGGATCTCTTGGCCGACGTGCAGTCGGGTGCGGTCGACAGCGTGATCGCGCTCGGACATCTGGCCGCCGAGAGCGCCGAGGAGCTGGCGCCGCTCGCGTCGCTCAAGACGTTTATCTCGCTCGCGAGCAACGAGGGCGTGCTGCCCGAACTCGCCAACGTTGTGATCCCGATCGCGATCCACGCCGAGACCAACGGCACGTTCGTGAACTTCAAGGGCCTCGCGCAGCAGTTCAAGCGCGCCATCTTCGCGCCCGAGGGCGTGAAGAGCGGCTGGGAGACGCTCGATGCGCTGTCGGTGGCGCTCGGCAAGCAGCCAGCCTTCGGCTCGCTCAAGGCGGTGCGCGCTGCGCTGCCCGCAGTGAAGGCTCCCGTACAGGAGGCACAGGTCTGATGGACGGCGGGATTATCGCGACGCTGCTGAAGATCGTCTTCGTCGTCATCATCATCCTGACCTTCGCGCCGCTCCTGATCTGGGCCGAGCGTCGGCAGAGCGCGATGATGCAGGACCGGATCGGACCCACGCGTGCGGGCATCAAGATCGGCAACCTGAACATCACGCTCGGCGGCTTGCTGCACCCGCTGGCCGACGCGCTCAAGTTCGTGTGGAAGGAAGACTTCGTTCCGCCGGCGGCGGACAAGCTCCTGCACTCGCTCGGGCCGATCATCGCTCTCGTGCCGGCGATCAGCGTGTTCGCGGTGATCCCGTTCGGCGGCTACCTGCACCTCGACAACCTGTTCGACGTGCTCGAGCCGGGGCAGGTGTTCGACCTGCCGGGCATCTCGCTCCAGGTCGCCAACGTAAACGTCGGCATCCTGTACATCTTCGCGATCGCGGGCACCGGGGTCGTCGGCGCCGCCGTCGCGGGCTACTCGTCGAACAGCAAGTACGCCCTGATCGGAGGCGTTCGCGCCGCCAGCCAGATGGTGAGCTACGAGGTCGCGCTCGGCCTCACGCTCGTCGGCTGCTTCATGGTCTACGACTCGCTGCTGTTGCAGGACATGGTCACGTTCCAGCGCACGCCCGTGTCGTGGCTGCCTGGCAACTTCAGCCTCTGGGGCATCGTCTACCAGCCGCTGGCGTTCTTCCTGTTCTTCACCGCGGCGATCGCGGAGACCAAGCGCATCCCGTTCGACGCGCCCGAGGGCGAGAGCGAGCTCGCGGCCGGCTACCTGACCGAGTACTCGGGCATGAAGTTCGGCATGTTCTTCATGGGTGAGTTCGTCGAGGTGATCACCAGCTCCGCGCTGCTGATCACGCTGTTCCTCGGCGGCTACGACCTGCCATTCCTCGAGGACTACGGCTTCGACATCTTCGGCTTCGTGGTCGGCGTGCCGCACGTGGCGGTGATCGCGCTGCAGGTGATCACGTTCATCCTGAAGATCGTGATCATCATCTGGCTGCAGCTGACCATTCGCTGGTCGCTGCCGCGCTTCCGCTACGACCAGATCATGCAGCTGTGCTGGAAGATCTTGTTGCCCGCGTCGCTGGTCAACATCCTGGTCACGGGCGCCGTGATCCTCCTGCTCCGTAACTGAGGTTCAAGCCATGGCCAAGCTAGTCAGCCGCCCGTCGCGCACGTTCTCCGAGCAGTCGTACATCCCCGAGATCGTCAAGGGCCTCGGCGTGTCGATGAAGCACTTCTTCAAGAACACGTTCTCGAGCCGCGCCAACAGCGACATCGTCACGATCGCGTACCCGGAAGAGAAGCGCATCTACCCGGAGCGCTTCCGCGGCGTACATCGCCTCACGCACCGCGCCGACGGCACGCCGCGCTGCGTGGCCTGCCTTTGCTGCAGCACGGCGTGCCCCGCCCAGTGCATCCACATCGAGGCCGGCGAGTACGGCGAGGGCACGAGCCAGCACGGCTACGAGCGCTACCCCAAGGTGTTCGTGATCGACGAGCTGCGCTGCATCTTCTGCGGCTACTGCGTCGAGGCCTGCCCGTGCGACGCGATCCGCATGGACACCGGCGTGCACGTGCCGGCCAGCACGCGCCGCGAGCACTTCATCTTCGACAAGGAGATGCTGATGTCGATGCCGGGCCAGGACGGAACCTTCTTGACCGCCAACCCGCGCCACGAGCCGGGCGACCCGTCGCACCCGGGCCTGGATCGCGAGCACAAGCACTGATCCCCTCCACCTGCTATCCCTTCTGCCCACGCTGGCGCCGGAGCACGCGGTCGACCGACCGCGCGCGGGCAAAGGCGAGGGAGGAGTGAGCTGCGGATGACCAAGGGTCCTCACGAGAAGGATACGTTCGCGCCGTTGACGCGAGCCGTGCAGGGGGGCGAGCCACGCTCGTACCCGTACGACTCGATCACGCACCCGATCGTCCAGACGGCGACCTATTCGTTCGCGAACACCGCCGAGCTGATCTCCTTCATGGAGGGCAACCTCGAGCGCGAAGAGTACGGCCGCTACGGCAATCCGTCCGTGCGCGCGCTGGAGCTGAAGGTGGCGGCGCTCGAGGGCGTGGAGGACGCTGCGGCGTTCTCCAGCGGCATGGCGGCGATCACGGCCGCGATCCTGGCGCTCGTGAAGAGCGACGCGCACGTGGTGCTGTTCGCGGACTGTTATCGCCGCACGCGCCAGTTCGTGACCGGCTTCCTGTCGCGCTTCGGGGTCACGCACACGCTGGTGCCGCCGGGGGACCTCGACACGCTGGAGAAGGTGATCACGGACAAGACGCGCCTCGTGATCAGCGAGATGCCGACCAATCCGTACCAGACCTGCCTCGACCTCGATCGGCTGGCGGCGATCTGCAAGAAGCACCGCGCCAAGAGCCTGATCGACAGCACGTTCGCCACGCCGGTGAACCTGCGCCCGGCCGAGCACGGCATCGACCTCGTCGTGCACAGCGCCACCAAGTACCTCGCCGGTCACAACGACGTGCTGGCGGGTGTGGTCGCGGGCGCGGCCGGCCCCGTGTCGCTGGTGCGCGATCTGCGCCACGTGTTCGGGCAGGTGCTCGACCCGCACGCCGCCTACCTGGTGCTGCGCGGGATCAAGACGGTCGGGCTGCGCGTGGAGCAGCAGAACCGCAGCGCGCTCGCGCTCGCGCGTTTCCTGGAGCAGCACCCGCGCGTGAAGCAGGTCTGGTACCCGGGCCTGGAGTCCGACAAGCACCACGCGATCGCGAAGAAGTACATGCGCGGCTTCGGCGGCGTGGTCACCTTCGAGATCGACGGCGACATCGCCGCCACCGGCCACTTCATCGACGCCCTGCGCATCCCGCGTATCGCGCCGAGCCTCGGCGGGGTGGAGTCGCTGGTCGAGCAGCCCGCGCTGATGAGCTTCTTCGAGCTCACCACGGCCGAGCGCGAGGCCGTCGGCATCAAGGACAGCCTGGTGCGCTACGCAGTCGGCATCGAGGACACCCAGGACCTGGTCGACGACGTGGCGCAGGCGCTCGAGGTCCTCTAACGAGGCGCGGCGGGGCCCTTGCCGTACTGCTCGTGCATCGCGACGAAGAACTGCGCCAGGATGCCGTCGGCGACGCGCAGCCGGCGCGAGAGCTCGCGGGCGATGTTCATCACGAGCAGCGAGTAGTCCTTCGGAGAGACTCGGTAGAGCAGGCGGTCGACCTGATCGGCGCTCATCGAGAGCAGCAGCGACGGGGCCAGCGCGCGCACGCTCGCCGAGCGCGGCTGCACGTCGAGGATCGCCATCTCGCCGAACCAGTCGCCGCCTCCGAGCATCGCGACGCGCACGGTGCTGCCGTCGAGCGCGCGCTTGACGACCTCCAGCTCGCCTCCGATCACCACGAACATCTCGGTCGACAGGCCACCTTCCTCGACCACGACCTTGCCGGGCTCGGCGCGTACTTCGGGTAGCTCCGCCGCCAGCCTGACCAGGCTCTCGTCCGAGATGCCGCCGAACAAACCGATGTCGCGAAGTGCGGCGGACGTGATGGACGCTCTGACGGTCACGGTGCCTCCCTTTGTTCCTGAGGGTCTACAGCGGCTTCGGTCTTACCAGATTGGGCGAGACCCGCTACTATCCTCGGTCGATGCGTTCGCTCTGGCCAGCAGCGGCTGGCACGCCGTTCTTCGCTCGCGCGCGGAGAAACCGCGCGCTTCGGCCGGGGGGTCGGGCGTGAGCCAGCTGCCCCGCCCGTTTGGAGCTTACACGCTGCTCCGACGCCTCGCCGTGGGCGGCATGGCCGAGATCTACGTCGCGAAGACGCGCGGCCTGGGCGGCTTCGAGAAGCTGACCGCGCTGAAGCTGGTGCACGCGCACCTCTCTGCCGATGCGCAGTTCGTACGCATGCTGATCGACGAGGCGAAGATCCTGGTGCTGCTGACGCACGCCAACATTGCCCAGGTGTTCGACCTCGGCAACGTCGAGGACCGCTACTTCATTGCCATGGAGTACGTGGACGGCGTGGACCTGCAGGGCCTCGCGCGCGCCGCCGACCGGCTCGGCAGCCCACTCTCGGTGCCGCTGTGCTGCTTCGTGGTCGCAGAGATGCTGAACGGGCTCGACTACGCACACCGTAAGCGCGACCCGTCGGGCCGCCCGCTCGGCATCGTGCACCGCGACATCTCGCCGCAGAACGTGGTGGTCAGCCGCGCCGGCGAGGTGAAGCTGGTCGACTTCGGGATCGCCAAGACCAACCTGCGCGCCGAGCGCACCGAGGTCGGCGTGATCAAGGGCAAGTACGGCTACATGTCGCCCGAGCAGGCGTGGGCCGACCCCACCGACAAGCGCAGCGACGTGTTCTCCGCGGGCGTCTTGCTGTACGAGCTGCTGACCACCAGCACGCTGTACAGCGCCAAGAGCGTGGCCGAGCTGATCGCGAAGGTACGTCGCGCCGAGATCCCGCCGCCGCGCTCGCTGCGCAAGGAGATCGGCGAGGAGCTGAGTGGGATCGTCATGCGCGCGCTCGCGCTGGAGCCGAGCGATCGTTACCAGACGGCGCTCGAGATGGGCGACGCGCTGCGCGAGTACCTCTACAAGAGCGGGCAAGCGATGAGCGGCGCGCGCCTCGGTCGCGACATCGTCGACATGCTGGAGGCCGACGAGAAGCTCGCGCGCGAGAGCGTGCGCCCCGACGAGACCGGTGGCCTGCGCGCGCTCCGGCGCGAAGAGTTCGTACGCAACGACGACAGCCTGATCTTCCGCCTGCCGGCTGAGGCCACGCGCAACGAGGTGATCACGGCGCGTCCGGCTGCGCGCAAGGGCAGCAGCACAGGCTCGATCTCCCGCAAGCTCAGCAACGAGCTCGACGACCTGCTCGCGATGCCGCTGCCCAACAGCAGGCCGCCCGCCAGCGCGAGCGCCCCGCCGCCACCCCCGCGCGGCGAAGTGCGCGCGTTGTCCGTGCGCGAGCCGAACAACGACACCGAGCCGCCGACCGAGCTCTGGACCCAGCGCTGGTTCGCGCAGCAGGGCACCGCGCTCGAGTTCAACACCGACATCCGCGTCAACGAGGTGATGCCCGGCGAGGTGCCGGCGGACTCGCAGATCACGCAGCGCCACACGCCGCTCGCGCAGCGCGCCGCCGAGCTGAACAGCTACGCGCCGCCGTCGTTGTCCTGGCCGCCGCAGGAGCCCCCACGGCCGCGGCGCGCCCCCTTGCCGTCGCCGCCCGCGCTGATGCCGCCACGCGGCGAAGACCCCTCGCTCGGCCCGCTGCCGCCCGAGCCGCTGATGCCCGACTTCCGCGGCAAGATGAAGCGCGGCTTCGGCGCGCGCGAGCTCGGGCTGATCATGCTGTTTCTGCTGCTGGGAGCGCTCGGTGCCTTCGTGGCCTGGGAGAGCGCACCCGCGAGCGCGATCGAGATCTGGACCGACCCAGCCGGGGCCCGCGTGCGCATCGACGACGCCTGGCAAGCGGGCAGCACGCCGATGCGCATCTCGGGCCTGCGCCGCGGCAAGACCTACCGGCTGCGCCTCGAGGCCCCGCGGTACAAGCCCTACGACGGCCAGCTCACGCCCACCGCGCCGAGCGGGCGCGAGCGCTACAAGCTCGAGCCCAGGTAGCGCTCAGGGCCGCGCGTCGTGGCCGAGCCACAGGTTGTCGATCAGGCGCGTCTTGCCCACGTGCGCGGCGACCAGGATCAGCTGCGCGTCACTCGGCGTCTCCAGCGGCTCGAGCGTGTCGGGGTGCACGGCCTCGACGTAGTCGATGCGATCGAACGCCGCCTCGATCTCGGCACGCGCCAGCTCCGCCAGCCCGGCACGCTGGCCGCTCGCGTACGCGTCGTACGCCTTGCGCAGCCCGCGCGCGATCGCCAACGCACGCTCGCGCTCGCTCGGAGCTAGGTAACGATTGCGCGACGACAGCGCGAGCCCGTCCGCCTCGCGAACGGTCGGCATGCCGACCAGCTCGACCGGGATGTCGAGGTCCTGCACCAGCCGCGACAGCGTCTTGAACTGCTGGAAGTCCTTGCGCCCGAACACCGCGATCGAGGGCCCGACCGCGAGCAGCAGCTTGGTCACCACCGTGGTCACGCCACGAAAGTGGGTAGGGCGGAACGTGCCCTCCCAGCGCTGCGTCACCTGCTCG
Organism: Polyangiales bacterium; assembly: GCA_036277895.1. Lineage (GTDB taxonomy): Bacteria > Myxococcota_A > Polyangia > Polyangiales > DASUME01 > DASUME01. The sequence goes on along the minus strand of DASUME010000038.1, from coordinate 548 downwards.
ACCTCGACGTGCGTCTGAAAGCCCGGCGGGTACATGCGCTCGGGTGGCGGCGAATAGATCAGCTCCACGCCGCGCGCCTCGCAGCGCTCGACGTCCGCCTCGAGCGTGCGTGGGTAGCGCCCGAAGTCCTCGTTCACGCCGAACTGGAGCGGGTTCACGAAGATGCTGACCACCCGCAAGGTGGCGCCGCGGCGCGTGGCCTCGTCCACCAGCGCGAGGTGCCCGTCGTGCAGCGCGCCCATCGTCGGCACGAAGCCCACGCGCGCGCCTTCACGACGCGCGTGTTCACAACGTTCGAACAGCTCACGCGCGTCGCGAATGATCTGCGCCATGGTCAGTGCGTCGGTCCGTAGCCGTTCGAGGTTGGCGCTTCCTCGGCGGGGCGCTGCACGTTGCCGAACGAGTGCTCTTCGCCCGGGAACACGGCCTGCTTCACTTCGCTGCAGTAGCTCGCGATCGCCTGCTTGCCCTCGTCGAACATCGAGGCGTAGCGCTTCACGAACTTGGGCCGCATGTTCGGCGTCAGGCCGAGCAGGTCGTAACAGACC
>DASUME010000037.1:0-2478 GCA_036277895.1 Polyangiales bacterium | reverse complement strand
GGCGTTGACCTGGCCGGCGAGCGAGGAGCGAAAGTCGGGCGAGCCCACCAGCGCGAGCACCTCGCCGGTCGACACCCGCTGCACCACGGCGGCGCAGCTGGTCGCGGCCTGCTTCGACAGCTGACCGACCGCGCGCGCGCACGCCACTTGGGCCGCGCGCTGCAAGTTGGGATCGATCGTGGTCGCGAGCTCCGTGGCCTGTGCGCCGCGCCGACGTGCTTCCGAGCGTGCCAGCGCGCTCGCGTGAGGCGCGCGAAAGCTGCGCACGAACGGCACCAGCGCGAGTGGTTCCGCGCTCGAGACTTCGCCCGCCTGCAGGAGGCCACGCTGCTGCATCAACCCGAGCACGTGCGCGCGGCGTGTGATCAGGCGCTCGCCATGGCGATGGAGGTCGTACACCGTCGGCCCGCGCGGCAGGCACGCGAGCGCGATCGCCTCGCCGCGCGTCAGATCGCGCAGCGGCCGCCCGAAGTACGCCCAGCTCGCCTCGCCGATGCCGCGCACGTCGCGTCCGTACGGCGCGAGGTTCAGCCACGCCTCGAGCACTCCGTCGGGACCGAGCCTGGTCTGCAACACGAGCGCGCGTGCACTCTGCTCCAGCTTGCCCCACGCGTTGCGCTTCAGGCCGTAGCTCAGGCGCGCGAGCTGCATCGCCAGCGTGGAGCCGCCGGACACCGTGCGCAGCGCGCGCAGGTCGAGCCACAGCGCGCGCGCGATGCCGAGCGGGTCGACACCGTGGTGCGCGTAGAGGCGATGGTCCTCGCTCGCGATCAGCGCGTTCACGGTGTCGCGCGGCACCTCGGAGAGCGGGACCCAGCGGGCGCGCAGGCCGTCGTGGCCCGCTTGCTCGCGCAAGATCTGCTCGCGGGCATCGCGGATCGCCAGCTCGCCGCGACCTTCGCGGATCGCCGCGGGCAAGGGCGCGAGCCACAAGCACAGCGTGAGCCCGACGAGCACCGCACCGCTCAGCCACTTCATGGCGCCTCCACCGTGAACTGCGTGGCCGCCGTCAGGCCCTGCGTATCGGGATGGTACATCTCCTCCACGCGCGCCGGCGGCGCGACGAAGCTGCCCGGCGTGGTCGCACGCGCCAGGTAGCTGTAGCGGTACAGACCGGGCGGCAGATCGTTGATCGCTATCCGTGCGCCCTGCTCGCGCAGCTCGCGGTGATCTTCGGGGGCACGCTCGCGCAGGGCGCGCGCCGCCGCGCCGAACTCGCTCGCCAGCGCGCTGTCCACCGGCTCGAGCCCCGCCGGCAGCGCGTCCTCGATCATCACGAACTCGCGCGCCGATGGCACCGCGATGCGCAGCGAGACGCGCACGTAGTCGTGCAGCTTCGCCTTGTACCCGGGCTCGCCCTTCACGTCGCCACGCGCGAGCGCGAGCGGGTCCAGGCGCTCGTAGCTGCGCTCGACGAAGAAGCCGCGCTCCACCGGCGCCACGGGCAGCGCCAGCGGCGCGTACTCCAGCTGCACGCCGTAGTAGAGCGTGCCGCGCCCTTCCCCGCCGAGGGTCAGCGGGGCCCCGCCGCGCGGCAGCTGGTCCATCGGCACGGCGGCCCTGGCGCTCGCGCGGTGGCCCGAGAGCGCGAACGTGCCGAGCGACTGCGCACCGAGTTTGACGCTGGCCTTCAGCGCGGGCGGCACCGACTCGCGCTTGGTCAGGTAGTCCGCCATCGACATCACGGCCCAGGCCGACTCCTGCGTGTTCACGTAGCCGCCGTCGCGTCCCCGCGCGGCCGACAGCCAGCGCGCGAGCTTGGGCACGAGCATGTGATCGGGCGCGTGCTCGAGCAGCATCTCCAGCAGCTCGCCAGTGGCGCGCACGTCCGACTCGAAGGCGCCGTGCCAGGTCGCTGACTCCAGGTGTGCGCGATCGGTGGCGACGCGCACGTGGGAGCTGAGCTCGTCGAGCACCGTCTGGGCCTGCGGCTTCGCGTTGAGCCGGGTCAGCGTGTGCGCGAGCTCGATCTGGCCGAGCAACGAGAGCTGCGCGCGCTGCTCGAAGAGCTTGTTGGCGTAGCCGAGCTCGATCGTGCCGGTACGCGCGAGCGCGTAGAGCGAGAACGCGCGGTCCTCGTACGGCACCTCGTCGCGCAGCCCGCGCACCAGGTACTGGCGTGCACGCTCCTTGGCGTGCGGCGAGGTCGCGATGCCCGCGCGCTCGAGCTGGTCGAGCGTGATCAACGCGTAGGCGGTCAGGAAGCGCACCAGCCACGGCGCGCTGGTGTCGTCCGCGGCCCACAAGCCGAAGCCGCCGTCCGCGGCCTGGTGCTTCTCCAGCTCGGACAGGATCGGCGCCGCAGTGTCGACGAACGTCTCTTCGAGCGCCAGCGGCTTGCGCAGGCGCTCCAGCGCGGAGAGCGCGATCAGGCGCGACGACAGCTGCTCGGTGCAGCCGAACCGGTACGCGAACAGCTGGCGCGCCGGCGCCTCCAGATCGACCAGCGCGCTGGCCGCGAGCGAGACCTTCAGCCCG
>DASUME010000036.1:0-3085 GCA_036277895.1 Polyangiales bacterium | reverse complement strand
GCACGCGCGTGCTCTCTCTGTTTCTAGTGAACCGTCGCGCCGTGGACGCAGACCCCAAGCGAAAGGACGAGTCGTTCCTGTTTCAGGTGGAGCTGGAGCTCGAACACTCTGCCGGCTTCGTGCCGCGCCCCAACCGTCTTGGCGAGCACGCGGACGACGACGATGATCGCGTGGCTGATCTGCAGTATCGGCACCACGACGAGTGGGCCGTGGGACACGGCGTCGCGGTGGAAGCACTGCCAGGCGCGAAGGGAAGCCGCCAGGTCACTCGCGTGCGCACCACCTTCTTCCCGGAGAGCGAAGTCCGCCGCGTCCAGCCCAAGGACGTCGCTGGTGTGACGATCGACATGGAGGCGCTCGCTCAGCTCGACGACGGCCATGCGCTCGAGCAAGCCCTCACGCCACTCCTGGAAGCGTACGGAAACTGGATCGACGAGCAGCGGCAGCGTGACGTGCAAAGCGCTCGTCGGCGCGAGACTCGTGACGAGCTCGCGCAGCAAGCTTCGGTGGCGATGGCGCGTATCCGCACGGGCGTCGCGCGCCTACGCGACGACTCCCAAGCACGACTGGCCTTTCGCCTCACTAACGAAGCGATGGCAGACGCAGCGAGGCGGCGCAGCCCGAAGGACTACGAGAAGAAGCCTCCACGCTGGCGCTTGTTCCAGCTTGCGTTCTTGCTCCTTTGCATCGAAGACATTGTCGATGGGAGGAGCCCACACCGCGACCACGTGGAACTGATCTTCTTCCCCACCGGCGGCGGCAAGACAGAGGCGTATTTGGGCGTGATCGCGTTCACGCTCCTGATGCGCCGCATGCGCGGACAACAAAGACCCGATAAGGGCCTGGGGGTGGCCGTTTTGCTGCGCTACACGCTGCGCCTGCTGACACTGGATCAGCTTGGCCGCGCCGCCACGTTGATCTGCGCGCTGGAGCTGCTGCGCCGACGCGACCCGGCGCGCTTGGGCGCGGAGCGCTTCGCCATTGGCCTTTGGGTCGGGCGCAGCGCTACGGCCAACACGCTCGCCGAGGTGCACAAGGCAATCCTCGAGTACCGCGCCAGCGCCTCAGAGAACGCCAGCTCGCCCTTCCCGCTCGCCGCGTGCCCAAGCTGCCGCGAACCGCTCAAGCGTGATGCGCTGCGCTTATGGCCGAGCGCGCAGAAGCCGGAACGCGTGGTGGTGTCGTGCAGCAGCCCCAGCTGCGCGTTTCGCGAGCGAGATGGCGGCCTGCCTGTGATGTTCGTCGACGAGCAGATCTACCGCGACCTGCCCTGCTTCATCGTGGCGACGGTCGACAAGTTTGCGATGCTGCCCTGGCGGGGGGAGACCGGCAGGTTGTTCGGCCGTGCGCAGGCGAAGCTCGGCGAAGGCTTCTACGGGCCCATGGACAGCATCCCGCGTGGCGCGGAGCGCTTGCCTGATGGTCTGCTGCCACCCGAGCTGATCGTGCAAGACGAGCTTCACCTGATCTCCGGTCCGCTAGGCACAATGGCTGGGCTGTACGAGAACGCGGTCGAGTTCCTGAGCACGCAGCGAAGCGACGCGCCCATCCGCCCAAAGGTGATCGCGTCCACGGCCACCGTTCGTCGCGCCAAGGAGCAGATTCGCGCGCTCTTTGGCCGCCCAATGCGGCTGTTTCCACCGCAGGGCATCGACGCTTCCGACACCTTCTTCGCCAAAGTCGACGACGAGGGTGCGGGCCGCATGTATCTCGGCGTGGCGGCCTCCGGGCGCTCGCTCAAGGGCACGCTGCTGCGCACGTACGTGGCGTTGCTGACAGCTACCCAGCGAGGCTACGACTCGCGTGGCGAGCCGGACCAGGTCGCCGACGCCTACATGACGCTCGCAGGCTACTTCAACAGCTTGCGCGAGCTGGGCGGCATGCGGCGCCTGGTCGAGGACGAGGTGCGAAGTCGCTGCCTGTCGATCGAGGAGCGCCATCCCTTGGGCTTCGCGTCGCGGCACCCGTTCTTCCGCAAGCGCGACGTGCAGATGGAGCCGGTGGAGCTGACTTCGCGCGAGAGTACAGCGAACGTCAAGCGCGCCAAGGATCGCCTGAATCTGCCTTACGCCGACCCGAAGCACGTGGACGTGCTGCTCGCGAGCAACATGATCTCCGTTGGTGTCGACATCGACCGACTGGGGCTGATGGTGGTTGCCGGCCAGCCCAAGACCTCGAGCGAATACATTCAAGCCTCGAGCCGCGTCGGCCGCAAGCACCCGGGGCTCGTGGTCACCTGCTTCAACCTGGCACGCCCGAGAGACCGCTCGCACTACGAGCGCTTTCACGCCTACCACCAGACCTTCTATCGCTTCGTAGAGGCCGCCAGCCTCACTCCGTTCTCCGGCCCCGCGCTCGATCGTGGCCTCGCCGGAACGCTGGTCGCGATGACACGGCTCGGCAACGTGCAGCTCACGCCTCCCGGCGCAGTCATGGAGCTGGGCTCACAGCGTGCATACGCAGACGAAGCTGCGAGCTACCTCGCCAACCGCGCGGGCGATCACGGCGGAAGCGGCCCAGAGTCCGCGCGCATCGAGCGGGTGCGTGCGCGCTGCGCGAGCCTGCTCGATAGCTGGCAGCACCTGATGCAAGAGGCGCGCGACGATGCAGCCGCAAAGCGGTCTTACTCTGGCTTCGACAAAGAGAAGACCGCGGGCTTGCCACTGATGTTCACCGCGACAGACGGCCCGCGACTCGAGGACGGACACGCCGCCAAGTTCCAGGCGCCCACCTCGATGCGCGACGTGGAAGAGACCGTGCAGCTGTGGGTCCGCAAGAGCTTCGGAGGACAGCGCTGATGGGCAAGTTCACAAAGGGTCGGCAGCCGAAGAAGGCGGACGGTGAAGTGCGCCAGAGCCAGCTGGTCACCACGTTTGGTCCTGGCTCGATGATGGATCTACTCGAGCAGGCCGTGCTCGTGGGTGGCCTCGACCTGTGGAAGTACGAGCGCGGAGCAAGTGCGGCCATCCGCGAGCCACGCCTGCGCGACGCGCTCGTTGAGCGCTTTCGCGCTGCAGGGCAGGAGTTGAGCCACGAGGCTTTTCGCAAGCCGCCGGTCGCACTCGATGGCTCAGACACTCCCGAG
>DASUME010000035.1:0-3368 GCA_036277895.1 Polyangiales bacterium | reverse complement strand
TGTTCTCGAACGCGTTGTCTTGGCCGATGTCTCGCCGCGCGCAGAGCAATCCGCTGCGCGAGAGGAGAGACCATGCTGAAGAGCGTCGAAGAGATCGGCGCGAAGGACCACGCGGAGGCGATCGACATCTTCCGTGCCCAGGTCATCGCGCCGTTGTGCGTAGGCAAGCTCGCGCGCGGCGAGCGCGCTGAGCTCCTGGCCGCGCTGAGCGAGCAGACGTTCATGCCGCCCGGAGCGGACACGAGTCGTTGCTACGCTGCGCCCACGATCGAGCGCTGGCTGTATCGCTACCGCAAAGGCGGTGTGCAGGCACTTCGTCCCGTCTCGCGTGAGCGCGGCGCGGCCCTGGTGCTTACGGACGACCTGCGCGTGCTGCTCGTGCAGATCCGCGAGCAGCACCCGAGCGCGAGCGCCGAGCTGATTGTGAGCACGCTCGAGCATGACGGCAGGCTCACGACGGGCACCGTCAGCGCGAACACGGTGCGCCGCCTCTTTCGCCTGCACGGCCTCGACAAGAAGAGCGTGCGTGCCGCGGAGCGCGGCTCCATTCGGCGGCGCTGGCAGACCGCGAGCGTGAACGAGCTTTGGCATGCAGACGTGTGCCACGGGCCTGCGCTCACCATCGACGGGCACAGCGTGCCGTTGCGCATCCACGTCCTGCTCGACGACCACAGCCGCCGCATCCTCGCCATCCAAGCCTGCATCACCGAGCGCGAGAGCGAGATGCTCATGCTGGTGGTCAAGGCCCTGCGGATGCACCCCGCACCCACAACGTTGTACCTCGACAACGGCGCCACCTATTCGGGCGACGCGCTCAAGACGGTGTGCGCGCGGCTCGGCGTCGCGCTCGTGCACGCCAAGCCCTACGACCCGCAGGCACGCGGCAAGATGGAGCGCTTCTGGCGCACGTTGCGTGAAGGCTGCCTCAACCACCTCGGTCCGATGACGAGTCTGCACGATGTGCAGGTGCGTCTCCTGGCCTACGTCGATCAGCGTTACCACGTCGCACCGCATGCCTCGCTCATGGGCCAATCGCCGCTCGCGGTCTACGAGCAGGGCTGCTCCAGCAGTGAGCTTGAGCTGACCGAAGCCCATCTCGCCCACGCGCTCACGCTGCACGGCACGCGGCGTGTGCGTAGCGACGGCACGCTCGATGTCGGCGGCGTCACTTGGGAGACCACCGTCGGTTTCTTTGCTGGGCGCAACATGGTGGTCGGACGCTCGCTGCTCGACCCGTCGAGCGCCCCGTGGATCGAGCACGATGACAAGCGTTACCCGCTCCACCGCGTCGACCCCGTCGCCAACAGCAAGCGCACGCACGAACCGAAAGCCACGCACCGCCCCAAACGCGGACTCGACGTCCCCTTCGACCCGCCTGCGGCGCTGCTCGCGGCCATGCTCGGCAGGAAGGCAGGTGAGCGATGAAGTGGCCTGCGCACTTTGGCCTAAACGCCGTGCCGTTCACGAAGGAGGTCGCCGACGCCGAGCTGTGGGTTCCGTCGTCGCGGCTGCGTGTCGTCGACCAAGTCGTCGAGGCCTGCCATGACCGCGGTCATGTCCTGCTCACGGGCGAGCCCGGCGTCGGCAAGACGTGCGTGCTGCGCGCCGTGCGCCATCGCTTGCCCACCGACGGCTTCCGCCTCACTTATTGCCACAACGCCACGCTCGGCAGGCGCGACTTCTATCGCCACGTCTGCCTCGCCCTGGGCCTCTCGCCCAAAGCCACGGCAGCCGCCGTCTTCTACGCGATTCACGAGCACGTGCAGAACCTCGGTACAGAGCGTGTACACCCGATCTTCCTGCTCGACGAAGCCCACTTGCTGCACCAGGACGTGCTCGAGCACCTTCATATATTGGCGAACCACGAGTGGGATGCGCGCGCTCTGCTCTCTCTGGTGCTCGTCGGCCTGCCCGAGACACGAGATCGGCTCGCGCTGCACAAGAACCGCTCGCTCTGGTCCCGCATCCACACGCGCGTGTGCCTCGGCGAGGCATCACCCGCAGACACCGCGGAGTACGTCGCGCACCGTATGAAGAGCGCGGGCTGCGACCGCGAGGTCTTCTCCTCGGATGCAGTCTCCCTGCTTCACGAAGCCAGCCGAGGCCACCTGCGCGACATCGATCGCATCGCCACCGACTGCCTCAAGCTCGCGCACAAGCGGCGCGCACGCATCATCGACCGCGACATCCTCGTGCGCGTCCAGAAGACCCAAGACGACGACGCGGCCTGACGGCCGGCCGGCGTCTCCATCATCAACACGATGCCCACCGTCCATCTGGCCGGTGGGCATCGTCGTCTTGGCGAACACCATCAACGTGGATGATGTCGTCACCTTCGCGATGGCCATCAGCCTTCTGGACTCCGTCGCCCACGTGGACGATGGACATCGCCGCGCGCGGACGCGACGCCATCAACCGGCGTGGGCGGCAACACAGAGGGTCGAGCGCGCGATGGGTACGCCGTAGCGCGCCAGGATGCCCTCCAGGCGATGCAGCGGAAGGTGATCGCCGAACTTGCTGACAAGCACCCAAGCGAGCAGGCCAGGCCCAGCGAGACCGCGCTCGATCGGCAGCGCGAGAATCCTGCAAGACCTGAAAGCACTCGATGACGACTGGTCCAAGAAGGACGAGGCGTGCAAAGCGATAACGAACAAGCTCAGCAAGGCGCTCGCGGCAAGCTCGCCTCTGTCGCACGCCGCGTTGGACAAGCTGCAGGCCGAGCTCGCGGAGAAGACGCAAGCCTGCGAGGCGGTGAGCGGCCACCGCCGTGAAGGCGCAAACGGCTACATGATCGGCGTGATGGTCTGCCTCGAGGGCCGCAAGTTCGCCGCCGTTTCAGGCTCAAAGATGCCGCCAGACTTTGCGACGATCGCGAAGAGGTACCGCTGCCAAGTCATCGAGGAGCCCGCGACCGTAGAGGCCGTCCTCAAGTTCAACCCGCTCAGCGTCGGCGGTGACCAACGCGCGGTGCAGGCCATCGGGAAGGCGTGGGACGATGCAGATCAGAAGTGGCGGGAAAAAGTTCCTGGATACAACAACAAAGCCGGCACGTGCGCTGGAGCCAAGCTGCTCGGAACTGGCCACCTGCCGGGCTCGATGACGGAGCTGTTCTTCGCGTCGCGGCCCAATCGACAAAGTCATCAGCAGTTCGAAGCCATCTATCGTGGTCCCGAGGCCTACGCTCCGGTTCGTGTCCCGGGCAGTGGCGGCTGGAACGCGCCGCCCGTTCAGCCACCGGGGCCGAGCATGGAGAAGAGGGTGGTCATGCGTCGCAGCACCGGTGAAACGGTGACGTCGTGCAAGACGTGCCAGGACACCCTCTTCACGACGACCTGCGCGCGCAATCAGCGCACCTGTGGAGGTGAAGG
>DASUME010000034.1:0-8512 GCA_036277895.1 Polyangiales bacterium | reverse complement strand
GCCCGACCTGATCAACATCGCCTACGGGCGCGCGTTCGAGCCGCCGCGCGCGCCGGTGATCGTCGCGCGTATCCCCGGCGTGCAGCACGTGGCCACGCACCCCGGTATCGGTCTGGTCACGCACATCGCCTTGTCGTCGCTGTCGAGCACAAGTGGCGGCGTGGAAGGCCGGCTGACCTGGCTGTTCGGCAGCCCCGATCGCGTGCCGATCAGCGTGCTCGATCTGGTCACGTTCGTGGACACCGGCTCGCTGATCAACTCGCACGCGCTGGCGCTGGCGGCAGGCGCGTTCACGAGCCCCGCGCCGCGCGACGTGGTCGCATACGGCTACGCGTTTCGCAACCAGCAGCTCTCGTTCTGGCTCTTGCCGGAGGTCGCGAGCCTGAGCGCGCGCGTCCAGCAGGTGCCGGGCGCATTCGACCCACGGCTGGTGCCGATCGTGGTGCGTCCCGATACCACGTATCGAAATCAGATCGTCGGCACCGCGGCGCAGCTCGACGCCGACCCGCGCGACGAGCAGGTGTGGATGATGCCCGCCGACAACGGCGACCGCTGCGCGCTCGCGATCACGGCGCTCCAGCTCGACCCCACGCCGCTGGTGGTCACGCGCAACACGCTGTTCTTCGACTTCACGTGCCTGACGCCGCAGCTGAGCGCGCTCGATCTCGACGGCGACCGGCAGCTCGACCTGCTGCTGCTCGGCGGCGCGGGCAAGCTGGTGGTGCTCTGGAACGACGGCGGCACCTTCTCGAACGAGCGCAGTGCCGTCCTCGAGCTCTCGGCGCAGGCGTTCGCCGTACTCCCGAAGCCGAACGCGCCGTCGACGCTGGTGCTGGTCACACCGTCGGACCTGCTCACGATCCCGCAAGACTCCGCGCGCACGTTCGGGGCGCCCAAGCAGATCGCGAAGCTGCAGCAAGGCAGTGGACTGGCCGCCAGCGACGTCACCGGGGACGGCTTGCTCGACCTGGTGGTCGCCGACGCCGGCGACGTCAGCGTGTTCCGCGCAGAGTGGAAGCAATGAAGCACGCCTTGCTGCTGGTGTGCCTGTGGCTGCCGTGTGCGGCGCGTGCACAGACCGGCGCCGACCTCGAGCGCGCGAAGGCGTCGTTCAAGGCGGGTGCAGCCGCGTACGGCCTCGGCGACTACCCGGCCGCGATCCAGGCGCTGGACAGCGCGTACGCGATCACGCCGCTGCCCGCGATCGCGTTCTCGCTCGCGCAGGCCGAGCGCCGGCAGTACTTCGCCACCCACGAGCGCGAGCACCTGGAGCGCGCGTTGTCGCTGTTTCGAACCTACCTGGCGCAGGTGGGGACGGCGGGCCGGCGGGCCGATGCGCTCGATGCGCTCGCACAGCTGGAGCCGCTCGCGCTCGGCGGCTTCGCCAGCAGTGGCCCGGCGCGCGAGCAGCCCAAGCGCACGCGGCTGATGATCAGCGCCGAGCCGCAGAGCGCGCGTGTGTCGATCGACGGCACGGAGGCCAGCACGGCGCCGTTGATCCGCGAGGTGACGCCGGGCAAACACCAGGTGCGGGTGGAGGCCGAGGGCTACCAACCCGCGACCAGCGAGGTGACGGCGCTGGAGGGCGAGCTGATCCTCGACGAGCTCCAGCTGCGCGAGCTGCCCGGCGAGCTGGCGTTGTCGACGCCCGAGGGCGCGCTGGTCTACGTCGACGGGCGCTTCGCCGCCTTCGGTGGGCCGCGCGTGCGGTTGTCCTTGCCGCAGGGCTCGTACCGGCTCTCGGTGGCAGCGTGGGGTCACCAGACGGCCGAGCGCCGGGTGCTGATCGAACGCGCCCAGACCGCGTCTGCAGACGTGGCGCTCGCGCCCACGCGGCAACGCAGCGCGGCGCGCGTGTTGGGTGCACTCGGCGGAGCCTCGGCCGCCACCAGCGTCATCCTCGCCGGCCTGTCGCTGCGCTCCCAACACCGGGCCCAGGACTTCCTGCACGACAGCACGCGCGCGAACGTCAGCGCGCAGGCCCTCTCCCGCTACAACGATCAGGTCGACACCCGCGACAACCTGCGCACCGCCAGCATCGCCGCCGCCTCCGCGTCAGCCGCCCTGCTGATCGCCACCGTGCTGCTCCACCAGCTTGACCGCCCCCGCGTGGAACGCCTCCAGACCACCGCGCTGGTGCAAGCCAGCGGCCTTGCCCTAGCCGTGCGCTACTGACTTGCCCAGGAACTTCGCGTAGCCCTTCGCAGCACTCGCGAAGGCGCGCTGGTGGGCGGTGGTGAAAGTGGCGAAGCCCGTCGGCGTGAGCTTCACGGCCTTCTTCGACGCGTCCGCCTTCCAGGTGCCGAGCACCTGGCCTCCGTGCACGATCGTCGGCCTGAAGACGCCGTTGGCGCCGGGTACGATCTTGTGCTTGTGCTCGGCATCGAGGATCGCGTCGCGGTCGCGGTAGCCGAGGATGTACTCGTCGAAGCCCGGCAGCAGGAACGTGCCGCGCGTGGCGGCGCTCGGCACGACCTGAGCGTCTCCAGTCCAGTAGCGCCGGCCTTCGACGTCGAGCCTCACGATGCCTTCGGCGGCCGCGATGCCGCGCTTGGCTTCCGCGGCGGTGAGCATGGCCCAACGCATCAGATCTTGCTGCGTCGCCGGCCCGTGGCTGATGAAGTAGCGCGCCGCGAGCGTGGCCAGCGCTTCGTCCTGCGACAGGCGCACGACCTTCGGCAGCCACTCGTCGAGCAGCGCGAACGTGGGCTGCTTGCCCTCCGGCACCGCGAAGCAGATCCGCTGCTCTAGCGCGAAGTGCAGCAGGCAGTGGTAGAGTCGCCCGTTGTCTGGCGAGATCTTCGCGCGCGTGAACGCGTCGCGCAGCGCGTCTCGCGTGAGGGTCTTGCCCGCCAGCTCGCGCGTCAGCAGCTTGTCCACCTTGCGCAGCGTGGGCGCATCGAGCTCGAGCTGCGCCTGCCTGCGCACGACCGCCTTCGTCACGCGCGCGGCCAGCAGATCCAGCAGCCAGCGCAGATCCGCGGCGGCCACGAAGTGCAGCGTGCCCCGCATGGGCCAGCTGCGCACGATCGTGCGTTCTTCCACGGCACGCTCGACGTCGGCGAGCTTGCTGCCCGGCACGCGTAGACCGATCGCCCAGAGCGCCCCCTGATAGTCTTGCGCCTGCATCGCGCCCAGCGCGCCCACCGCCTCCGCCGCGGTGACACAGCGCGAGCTGGCCACGTGCAGGTTCATCAGCCGCTGTCGCCCGAGCTCGCGCGCCTTCATCGCGAACTCATAGCGCACGAGGCGGTGCGGCAAAACTTCGGTGTCGAACACAGCGCAGCCGTGCCCTCGCGTCCGCAACCGTGCACCTATGCGGCGCAGGAGGTATCCGTGAAGCTGATTTCGTTCGTCGTGGCCCTTACGCTGGCCAGTGTCGCGCACGCTCAACCCGCGCAGTCCGAGCCGCTGCTCGAGCCGCTCACCGAGGCACGTGAGGACGAGACCATCCGCACGTTTCGTCTGCTCGGCCGCAACGCGATCTGGACCAAGGTCGCCACGGTGGAGACCGACTTCCCCACCTTCCACACCGAAGGTCTGGTCAAGGTCGGCGATGCGTTCTTCGTCTCCGCAGTCGAGGTCACCGCGAGCACGGTGCGCAACGCGCTGAGCACGGACTCGCTGTACGACTTCGGCGTCGATCGTTCGCCGGGCGCCGGCCGCGGCTGGCTGTTCAAGTTCGACGGCGCGGGTCACCTGCTCGGCAAGGTCGAGCTCACGCGCGGCGACGTCTATCACCCGGGCGGCATCGACTACGACGGCCGCTACCTCTGGGTTCCGGTCGCCGAGTACCGCCCCAACAGCAAGAGCGACATCTATCGCGTCGATCCAAGCACGCTCACGGCCGAGCTCGTGTTCCAGGAAGACGATCACATCGGCGGCATCGTGCACGACACGAAGCGCCACACGTTCCACGGCGTCAGCTGGGGCTCACGCCGGCTCTACACCTGGCACGAGCGCGGCGCGCGCGTGCTGCCCGGTAGCTGGACGCCCAACCCGAGCTTCTACATCGACTACCAGGACTGCCACCAGCGCGGCGTCGGCTTCATGCTCTGCGGCGGCCTGACCTCGTACGCCACGCCGGTGGGCCCGGTGGCGTTCGGCGGCCTCGAGCTGGTCGACCTGTGGCGAAGCCAGCCGGTGCATCAGATCCCGGTCAACCAGTTCGTCGATGAGGGCAAGGGCCCAAACGCCAACCTCGCCCTCACCCACAACCCGTTCTGGGTCGAGTCGCGGGAGGACGGCAAGCTGCGCTTCTACTTCATGCCCGAGAGCGACAGCAAGGCCGAGCTCCTGATCTACGACGCCACCCCGTGGGTGAACCGCTAACCTTCTTACCGACTCGCCTTCGCTACGACGAGAGTTCGTCACATGCGGTGCGCACCTCAAGCGGGCCAACCACCCCCGGAGGTCTTGCATGCTTGGGCGTGACGTTTCGCTGAAGGCTCTGCTCCTGCTGACCGCGCTGGCGGCAGGTTGTTCCGATGACGACGATGCGCCTGAGCAAGAGCTGGGCGACGCGAGCAGCCCTGCGACGGGCGAGGACGCGCGCGCCCCCGAGCGTGACGGCGGCGCACCGGACGCGCGCACCTCCGAGCTCGATGCCTCCACGGGCGGCGACATCGACGGTGGCGTGTCGCCGGTCGACGCTGCGCTCGCGTTGGACGGTGGCATCACGGACGCACAGGCCGACGCCGGCTCGAAGCTGGTCGAGATCCAGGTGCTCGCGTTCAACGACTTCCACGGCAACATCGAGCCGCCTACCGGCTCGTCCGGAAACGTGGTGCTCGCGCAGGGCGACGGCGGCACCGTGATCGCGGGAGGCGCGGCGTACTTCGCGCGCCACATCGCCACGCTGCGCGCGCAGAACCCGAACACTGTCGTCGTCTCCGCGGGCGACCTGATCGGCGCCAGCCCGCTCGCCTCCGCGCTGTTCCACGACGAGCCCACGGTCGAGGCGATGAACGAGCTCGGGCTCGACTTCAACGGCGTCGGCAACCACGAGTTCGACGAGGGTCGCAGCGAGATCCTTCGCATGCAAAGCGGTGGCTGCCACCCTAGCGACGGCTGCCAGGCCGGCCACACCTTCACCGGCGCCGAGTTCCAGTTCCTGGCCGCGAACGTGAACGAACAGAGCGGCATGTCGCTGTTCCCGCGCTACGGCGTCAAGACGTTCGACGGCGTGCAGGTGGCGTTCATCGGCATGACGCTCGAGGGCACGCCGAGCATCGTCACGCCGAGCGGCATCGAGGGCCTCAGCTTCCTCGACGAAGCCAACACCGTGAACAGCCTGATCCCCGAGCTGAAGAGCAAGGGCATCCAGGCGATCGTGGTGGTGATCCACGAGGGCGGCTACCAGACCGGCTTCATCAACGACTGCCAGGGCATCTCGGGTGCGATCGTGGACATCGCGCAGCGGCTCGATCCTGCGGTCGATCTGATCGTCAGCGGCCACACCCACGCCGCCTACAACTGCGAGATCGCCGGCAAGCGCGTGACCAGCGCGCTCTCGTTCGGCCGCCTGGTCACGCAGATCGCGCTCAGCGTGGACGCCACCACCAAGGACGTCGTGAAGGTGACGGCCGTCAACCGCCCCGCCACGCGCGACGTGCCGGTGGTGCCGGAGGTCGAGACGCTGGTGAACGACTACGTGTCGCGCGCGGCGCCGCTGCGCGATCGCCGCATCGGCGAGGCAAGCGAGCCGCTCACGCGCACCACCACCACCGGCGAGTCCACGCTCGGCGACGTGATCGCCGACTCGCAGCGCGCGGCCACGTTCGACGAGGCCAACCCGCTGCCCCAGGTCGCGCTGATGAACCCGGGCGGCATTCGCGCCGATCTCGAGGCCGGCCCGATCACGTACGGCGAGGCCTTCACCATCCAGCCGTTCGGCAACAGCCTGGTCGCGATGACGCTGACCGGTGCCCAGCTGAAGACCGCGCTCGAGCAGCAGTGGACCGCGACCAGCTCGCGCATCCTCTCGCCCTCATCGGGCTTGACCTACTCGTACAGCACGTCGGCGGCGCTGGGCTCGCGCGTCAGCGCGCTCGCGGTCGACGGCGTGGCGGTGGACCCGGCAGCGCGCTACCGCGTGACGGTCAACAGCTTCCTCGCCACCGGAGGCGACGGCTTCCTGGTCTTCAACGAGGGCACCGAGCGCGTGGGCGGCGACGTCGACATCGATGCGCTGGAGAAGTACCTGACCGCGAACGACCCGATCGACGCGCCCGAGCTGAACCGAATTACCAAGCTCGACTGAGAAGCGTGCACGAATCGTCACGCGCCATCGTTAGGGTGGCCGCGCATGAAGTGGTGGCTTGCGCTCCTCGTCGTCGGAGCTTGCGTCGACGACACGCCGGAGGAAGGCGACCTGGAGCTCGCAGTCACCACCTTCGGTAGCTGCCCGCGCCTGGAGCTGGCGACGGTGACGCCGTTGACCGTGGCCGTCGAGCAGAGCGCGTCGATCGAGGTGATCGCCCGCGACGTCGATGGGGACGCGGTGCTCTACGCCTGGAGCGCGCTCGACGGCACGTTCTCCGCGCCGCGCGAGAACATCACCGGCTACCGCTGCGCGAGCCCCGGCGAGAAGGCGCTGACGCTGACCTACAGCGACGCGCCCGGCTGCAGCAAGCAGACCGAGCTCCGCATCACCTGCGTGCCCTAAGCACTCGGCGCGCGCGTCACGAGGAAGCTGTAGGCGTGGCTCGCGTAGCTGTCGAACGGCAGCGGCCGGGCGCTGAGCTCCGGGTGCGCGTGCAGGAACTCGGCGAACGCGCGCTTCTCCCCCATGTCCTTCGACGCCAGGTCGTTCGCGTTCCAGTCGTCGAAGATCAGGATCGCCTCGTCCAGGATCAGCGGCTCGACGAAGCGCAGCACCTCGACCGTGGACGAGTACAGGTCGCAGTCGACCATGATCACGCTTGCCTTGCGCAGCCCGTACTGCTTGCGCAGCCCAGGCGTCAGCGTGCGGTCGAACCAGCCCTTGGTCAGCTTGATGCGACTCATGTCCGCACCGCGACTGCGCAGGATCGCCTTGGTCACTTCGATGTCGAACTTGAACTGGCCGGGCTGCCAGGTGCCCTCGTCTTCGGTCTCCGCGCTCGCGGGCATGCCCTCGAACGAGTCGTAGCCGAACAGGCGTACCTTCTCGAGCCGCAGCTCCTTGAGCACCTCGGCCATGCAGCCCAGCGAGGTGCCCGCGAACACGCCGAACTCGAGGTAATCGCCGACGCTGTTCGCACCGTGGCGCGAGACCAGGTAGCGGAGCGCGTTGCGCTGCAGCGCCTTGAGCGGCTCGATGGGCAGGATCTGCAGCTCGCGCACGCCCTGCCGGTGGGCAGAGACGTAGGCATCGGCGCGCAGCTCGCGCAGCCGCGTCTGCATGCGGTCCGGCAGCGCCTCGAGCAGCCGCTCGGCGGTGTCACGCAAGCCGAGAGAGTCGACCATGTTGCGCACGCCAAATCCCGCACTCGATCCCATGACCATGCAGTACGCCCGCCCACGAGAGCGACAACGGCCAGCGTGTCTGGCGCTGTGTCAAGTGTCACATGACAGCGCCGAGAGCGGCATGATCTCGCTTCAGCGCTTCTTGGCGCCGAACAACTGCTGCGTCAGCTGGTCGAGCTTCGACGGGTCATTCATCAGCTCGGTCTGCATGTTGATCACCATCTCGCGCAGCGAGTTCTGGTCGTCCTCACTCGCGCCCACGCTCGCAAACGCCTGGTCGATCGCCGCGAGCTGCTCGCCGGCCGGAGGCTCACGCTGGTCCATCATGCCGCCTAGCTGCTGGGCGAGCCCCGCGAGCGCGGGCGAGCCACCGAGCATCGCCTGCAGCTGCGAGGTCATCGCGTCGAGCGCGCCACGATCGCCGGAGATCGCGGCCTGGGCCGACGACATCAGCGAAGGCGGCAGCTGCGCGAGCATGCCGCCGAGCAGCTCGCCGAAGTCGGTTTGCTGCACGGACTCGGCGAGCTGCGCGGGCGAAGGTCCCCACACGCCGCCCTCGCCGACCTCCGCGATCACGGCGTCGTAGCTGGTTGCCTTGGGGGCCGCGACGCTGGGGATGAAGAAGATCCCGCGCGGGTCTTCATGCGTGAACAGCGCCTCACCCACCGAGTTGGCCAGAGCCATGCTCAGGTCCTCTGGGTCCGACGAGAAGTCGAGCTGGGTGTGCAAGATCACGCCATCCGACAGCGTTTGCACGCGGTTCGAGGTGGCGGGCTTCTCGATGCGGAGCAGGGCGAGCGCGGTAATGGGCATCTGTTCGGTCTAGAGCCAACCCGCTCCCGATTCAAGCATCGGCGAAACCCGGGCCCACGCGGACCGTGCGTCAGTTCACCGAGCCCGGGTCGAACAGCGCCTGGAACTGGCCGCCCTCGACCAGCTCGGCGTCGCCGATGTTGTAGTGCGCCTGCGTGTCCAGCAGGTACCAGCCGTTCCCGAGCAGGGCACTGGCGTCGATGATGCCGGAGGCCTCTTCGTCCTGGGTCAGGAAGCCGGGCGCGCCCGT
>DASUME010000033.1:0-5380 GCA_036277895.1 Polyangiales bacterium | reverse complement strand
CCGGCGATCGACATGATCGTGGGCCCCGGCAACACCTACGTGCAGCTCGCGAAGGCGCAGCTGGCGGGCATCGTCGGCAGCGACGGCTTCTACGGGCCGAGCGAGATCCTCACCATCGCAGACTCCAGCGCGAACCCCGCGCGCGTGGCCTCGGATCTGTTGGCGCAGGCCGAGCACGACCCGGGCATGTGCTTCCTGGTCGCCTGGGAGCAAGCGGTGATCGACGCGGTGGGCCGGGAGATCGAGGCGCAGCTGGCGGTGCGAAAGCGTGCGGCGGCGCTGCGCAAGGCGCTCGCCAACGACTCCTGCGCGGTGCTGGTGCGCGACGTCGCGGAGGCGGCCGCGGTCGCCAACCGGATCGCCTGCGAGCACGTTAGTCTCGCCGTGAAGGACCCGGACGCGCTGTTGCCTCTGGTGCGCCACGGCGGCGAGATCCTGCTCGGCGACGCGACCCCGATGGCAGCAGGCGACTACTGGGCAGGCCCGAGCCACTGCCTGCCCACCGGCACCACCGCGCGTTTCACGAGCGGGCTCTCGCCGTACACCTTCCTCAAGCGCGTGGGTACGATCCGCTACCGCAACGGCTTCCCCAAGGCCGCCGCCGAGGCGATCGCCCTGCTCGCCGAAGCCGAGGGCCTCGACGCCCACGCCGAGAGCGCCCGCCTGCGCGGCTGAGCGCTACTGGATGATGGTGGTGCAGCCGATCGAGAGCTGCAGGGAGCCGCCGCTCTCGGCGGCTTCGCAGGACGTGGCGCACAGGCGGATGCCGGTGGGCGAGTTGGGGTCGTCGTAGAACCAGCCGGCCTTGCTGCCGCAGGCGGCTTCGTCGGCCACGCGGGGCACGGCCTTGTCGCTGAGCACGATGTTCACGAGGTTGTAGTTGAGCACCTGGCCCTGCGGGGCCGTGGGCAGCTCGAGCGCACAGGGCACCGCGGCGGACTCGCCCACGGCCTTGGCCAGCTCGTCGAACAGCCCGGTCCAGTTGTCGGCGCAGATCGAGAACGTCAGGCCGGCGCTCAGCTTCGCGGCCTCCCAGTACTCGGCGCCGGGGCGCGAGGCATTGCCGTAGGGCCCCATGCAGCCGCCGATCAGGCCGAGCACGCTCTCGCCCGGTGGCGACGCGATCGCGTGCACGCGGAAGTCGGCCGGCAGGTTGGTGTCCATCTGCGCGACGAAGTCCGCCGCCGCGAGCTCCGACTCGTCGTCGGTGACCGCGATGAAGTGCGTCACCGCGTCCGGAAGCAGGAAGGCCTGGTAGCTGCTGAAGCGCTCCAGCAGCGCCTGCAGCGGCTCGTCGGAGCCCACGCGTTGCTCCACGTGCAGGAAGTGCACGTCGTCCGAGCCGAGTGGGTCGGGCACGTTCACGAAGCTGCGCTCGGACACCACCACCACGCGGTAGTCGCGCAGGCCAGCGCCCACGATCTGCCCGGCGAAGTCGTTCAGGTTGTTCTGCACGGCCTCGGCTTCCTGGCCCATGCTGCCGGAGGAATCGATCACCCACACCACGTTGACCGCGCCGGGCTTCTTCTCGGCGTCGGCGCGGGTGTCCGCGCACTCGGCGAAGCCGCTGTCCGGCGTGGTCGGTTGGCCGCTGTCGCGCGCGCCGCCGTCACGGTTGCTGGAGCCGCTGTCGCGACCGCCATCCGGCTTCACGAGCGGCTCGCCGTCGTCCTCGTCCCTTCGCTCGCCCGTCGGGTCGCTCCCGATCGGGTCCGTGCTTCCGCACGCGAGCACGCCACCGAGCACGCACGCCCACACCAGTCTCTGCATGTGCATCTCCCATGACTTCAGACGACAATGCATCGCTGGAGTCGAGAAAATTTGCGGGGTACTGCAGAAATTTCCGTCACGGGCGTGCTCGGGATCACAGCGTGTGTCGCGCCGGCCAGACGACAGCAGGGTCTCCGTGCGCTCAGCGACCGATGCGTGTGACCGCGTAGCCCTGACGCTTCAGCGCGGCGAGCAAGCCGCGCTCGCCGAGCAAGTGGCCGGCGCCGACCGCGACGAAGCTGCCGCCGCGCGCCAGCTCGCGCTCGATCACGGGCAGCCAGCGCTCGTTGCGCTGATAGAGCACGCGCTCGTAGAAGCCGGGCGAGGCGGCGAGCTCGGCCTCGTCGAACAGCGCGCGCGCGAGCGCTTGCTCGTCGCCTGCCTGGAACGCGGAGAGCAGCGCGCGCGCCTGCGTGCTGTCTTCGCTCTCCAGCGAGCGCGCGAGCTCGCGCACCTGTTCCTCGAGCGGGATCGAGTCGAAGATCGCCACCTGCTCCTCGACCGTCTCGAGGTAGCTGAGGGGCTTGCCGGTGCGCTGCGCCTCGGCCATCAGCTCCACGTCCATCTGGCGGCCCTTGGACCTCGCGTCTCCGAGCGCTTGCTCGAGATCTTCAAGGCCGAGCAGCACGGACGGCAACCACGGCTCCAGCCGCTCGAGCAGCGGCTCGGGGATCTGGGCGCCCACGCGCGCGACGAGCTTCTGCCAGCTGGCCTCGCCGATGATCTGCTTGAGCGACTGCTCCGGCGGCAGCAGCGCGGCTTGGATCAGCTGCTCGGGGTTCGCGGCGCTGACGTCGGCCTCGGTCATCACGCGCGCGGCCCCCTCGAAGCGGGCGCGCGCGCTCGGGGTCAGCACTTCCTCGAAGCCGAAGCCCATGTGGATGGTGCCGAGCAGGTGCACGCTGCCGCGCTCCCCGCGCACCTCGTACAGGAACAGGCCCGGCGTCCGCTCCACGGCCTGCGCCGCGGGCGGGACGACGGGCGTGGGCTTGGCGCAGGCGCTGCCGAGGAGCAGCAGCAACGTGAGGAGCACGGAACGAGCGGACATCACCCGCTACGTGTCACTTCGCGGCCTCGGCCGCTAGATCATGTTCTCGCGCAGCAGCGCGATCGTCTGCTGGATGATCGTGGGCTTCTTCCAGTAGCCGGTGTGCGCGTGCAGCGGATCGACGCCGCTATTCACGTTGATGTCGATGATCGCAGGCGTGTCTCGGTAGAGCGCGCGCGTCGCGAAGCCGAGCAGCTCGTCCGAGTCGTAGAAGATCGCCCACTGGGCGGAGCTGCGTGTGGGCTCGATGCCGATCACGGTCGGGTCGAGCTTCTGGCGCGCGGCGAGCTGCTTCACCAGCGCTTGCTTGCGCATGATGAAGAGCGGCAGCTGCGAGGCGTAGCTGACGAACGAGCCGAGCTTGAGCCGGCCCGTGCGCGCGTGCTCGCGCCACTTGTTCTGCAGCACGACGTTCTTGTCCTTCAGGTCGATCTGGCCCGCTTGCTCGACGGGATAGAGCGGGTCCCGATAGCCGAACAGCGCGTACAGGAAGTCGTGCGCGATAGTCACGCCGAGGCTGTGGCCGACCACGTGCAAGCTCACGATCTCGCCCTCGCGCTGCTCCAGCTTGCTGAACACTTGATCGAACACGGTGTCGCGCACCAGCTTCTCGCCCTCGGGCGACGCGTAGTAGATGGCGTCCGAGAGGCCGTACTGCACCACGCTCTCGCGTACCTCGCGGATGCCCCAGCGCAGGCCCGGGATGCCCCAGTCGACACCTGCGTGGTCGACGTCCTTGAGCGCTCTGTCGGCGACCAGAGAGCCGACGAACGCCTCGGCGGGCGTGAGGTACTGATCGTCGCTGCCGATCGAGCCGTCGTCGCCGGGCACACCCCAGCTGACCTGACAGACCGGCTGCTCGATCGGGAGGCCCGCCTCCTGCACGGCTGCGAGCAGCGGCGCGTACTGCTGACGCGGGTGAGGATCTTTCTCCGGCGTGATGCCGTGGATCAAAACCAAGACGTGTCGAACGGCCATCGCAGCTCCTCCTGGCAAGGAGCGCGATTGTGCCGTCAGATCGCGACCACGTTCAACCGTCGATCTTGTCGGCGAGGAACGTCTTCACCGCATCGAGCGAGATGCGCTCCTGCTGCTGGGAGTCGCGGTGACGCACGGTGACGGTCTGATCCTTGAGCGTGTCGCCATCGATCGTGAAGCAGTACGGCGTGCCGTTCTCGTCCATACGCGCGTAGCGCTTGCCGATCGTCTGCTTCATGTCGATCTGCACGGGGTAGCGCCTGGCCAGCTGCTCGTAGAGCTTCTGCGCGACCTCGGGCATGCCGTCCTTCTGCACCAGCGGGAACACGCCGGCCTTCACGGGCGCCATGCGCGGGTGGAACTTCATGAACACGCCGCTCGGACGCGTGGTGTCCGGCGTGTAGGCCTCGCACAAGATCGCGAGCACGCCGCGTGAGAGGCCGGCCGCCGGCTCGATCACGTGTGGCGTGAAGCGCTGGTTGGTGTCGGTGTCGAAGTAGCTGAGGTTGGTCTTGCTGTGCTTCTGGTGCTGCGTGAGGTCGAAGTCGCCGCGGTGCGCGATGCCCTCCAGCTCGCCGTAGCCCGGCCAGCTGAACGGGAAGCGGTACTCCACGTCGACCGTGCCTGCCCCTTCCTTGGCGTAGTGCGCGAGCTCGTCCTTCTCGTGCGGGCGCACCTGCAGGTTGGCGCTGGTGAGGCCCACGCTCTGCCACCACTTGGCGCGCGTCTCGGACCAGAACTGGAACCACTTCTTCGCGTCGTCCGGGTGGCAGAACCACTCCATCTCCATCTGCTCGAACTCGCGCGAGCGGAAGATGTAGTTGCGCGGCGTGACCTCGTTGCGGAACGCCTTGCCCACCTGCGCGATGCCGAACGGCACCTTCACGCGCGAGGTGTCGACCACGTTCTTGAAATTGAGGAAGATGCCCTGCGCGGTCTCGGGGCGCAGGAACGCGACGTTGTCCTCGCTGGCGGTCGCGCCGACGTAGGTCTTGAACATCAGGTTGAACTGGCGCGGCTCCGTGAGCGTGCCCTTCTCCTTGGCGTCGGGGCCGTACACGTGCGGGTAGACCTCGGGCTTGAGGTCGAGGAAGGGCTTGATCGCGAAGTCCTCGGCCGCGTACGGCTTGCCCTCGGCATCCTTGCCGCGGATCAGCTTCGGGATGCGCTTCTGCGCGTCTTCTTCCTCGCCCTGCATGAAGGCGATCATCGGCAGGTTCGCGTCGCTCTGGTGGCGCAGCACGAACAGGTGATCGGCGCGATAGCGGCGCTTGGACTCGCGGCAGTCGACCATCGGGTCGTTGAAGCCGGCCACGTGGCCCGAGGCCTCCCACACCTTGGGGTTCTGCACGATCGAGGTGTCCACGCCGACGATGGTCAGCGGCTGGCCGTCCGGCCCGAGCGGCGGGCGGCGCACCATGTCGTTCCACCAGGCGTCGCGCAGGTTGTTGCGCAGCTCGACGCCGAGCGGACCGTAGTCCCAGAAGCCGTTGAGCCCGCCATAAATCTCGCTCGACTGAAACAAAAACCCTCTGCGGCGACAAAGGGCGACGAGTTTGTCCATGTCCATGATGAAGCGCTCAC
>DASUME010000032.1:0-2698 GCA_036277895.1 Polyangiales bacterium | reverse complement strand
GACCGCGCCCACTGCATTCGCCGTAGTATGTAGCCGCCGCCCCGCCCGCAGGAAACGGCTACCGCCCGGTGCCACCCGCCCCGCGCTCGACCGACCCGCGACGAGTCGCCGAGCGCGCCCTATGCAACATACGCCGAGTCCACTACAGTAGACAGCAATGATGCAGTACGAGCCAACCCAGCTGACCCTCGATGCGCTGCGTGCCGCGCCTGGCCTGATCGTGGAAGCGCCCGAGTCGGGCGAGCTCGCGCGCGCCGTGCAGGACGCCCTTCGTACGCTCTCGCAGCAGCACCGCGGCGTGGCGGTGTTCTTGGTCCCGTTTGGCCCCGGCCTCGAGCGCCGCGCACCGCGCAGCGTCGAGCCCGCGCGCGGCCTGGTGATCGACGAGCCCGCGCACGAGGTGCAGCTCCACGGCCAGGGGTGGAGTAGCGGGCCGGGTTCTTGAAGCGCGCGGCGAACAGCACGTTCGAGAGTGACGTCGAGTCTCCTGTACGAGACGCAGATGGTCACGGCAAGGATCTCAAGCCGGCAGCACTCCGATGTAGCGCGCGGTGGGGCGGATCAGGCGCCCATACTTGCGCTGCTCTTCGAAGTGCGCGGCCCAGCCGGCGCTGCGTGCGCACGCGAACAACGGCGAGAACAGCGCTCCCGAGACGCCGACCGCCTCCAGCAACACCGCGGTGTAGAACTCCACGTTGGCGCGCAGCGGGCGGTCGGGATGGCGCGCGCTCAGCAGGCCTTCAGCCGCGTGTTCTACCGCACGCGCCAGCGCGAGCCGCGAGCGAATGCGCACGTCATCCTGGGTGGCGCGCTCGAGTCGTTCGAGGGCGCGCTCCAGCACGAACGCGCGCGGGTCGCGCTGCCGGTAGATGCGGTGGCCCATGCCCATGATGCGGCGGCCCGCGTCGAGCTCCGCGCGCAGGTAGCTCTCGGCGCGCTCGGGAACACCGATCGCATCGAGCATCTCCAGCACCGGGCCGGGCGCACCGCCGTGCAGCGGTCCCTTGAGCGCGCCGATGCCCGCGACCACCGCGGACACGCGATCCGAGCGCGTCGATGCCACCACGCGCGCCGCAAACGCCGAGGCATTGAAGCCGTGCTCTAACACCGTGACGAGGTACGCATCGAGCGCCTGCACGCGCGCGAAGCTCACGTCCTCACCGAGCATCGCGAGCAGTGACTCCGCATGGCCCTGCTCGGGACGCGGCGAGATGGCAGGCAACCCACGCTGGCGACGGCTCCAAGCGGCCGTGTACACCGCCACGGCCGCCACCACCTCCGCGCTGCTCGCGTCCCCGGGCATGTGCGCCACCGACGCGCGCAACGCGTCCATGCCGTCCTTCCGGTCGAGCGCATCACCGAGCCCGGACAGCGCCTCGAACGCGCGCGCTCGTCCGCGGGCCAGCTGCGCCTCCAGATCCACGGCCTCCGCCCCCACGGCGGCGAACAGCAGCGCGTAGGTCTGCTCGAAGCTGAGCTGGCCGGTGAGCGACTCGATCTCGCGCCCCGCGACCACCAGCCGCCCACGCTCCCCATCGACCAGCGACAGCCGCGTCTCGCTGGCGATGATGCCTTCCAATCCCTCGTGCACGATGTCGCTCATGCGCAAACCCTGCGCGCACGCCGACACGCGATCAACGTTGATTCGACAATCCACCCGCGCACTCTCTATAACCAGCGTGTGGTCGAACCGAACGTATGGATCAGCGCACGGGAAGCCGCAGCGCGCCTCGATGTGAAGCTCGCCACGCTCTACGCGTACGCGAGCCGCGGTTGGGTCGAGAGCGTGCCCGCGCCGAGTGGTCGCGGTCATCACTACGCGAGCACATCGATCGAGCGCTTGAAGGCGCGCCACGATGCGCGCGCCGGACACGCCGCCGTGGCAGCCGGCGCGCTGCGCTGGGGCGAGCCTTCGCTCGAGACCAGCATCTCGGAGCTCGACCGCGAGGGACCACGTTATCGCGGCGTCAGCGCGATCGAGCTGTGCGACACGGCCGAGAGCTTCGAGAGCGTGGCGGAGCTGCTCTGGGCCGGCCAGCTCGGCGCGGGTCGCTGGGCGGCGTCTTTGCGCGCTGCCCCGCCGCGTCGACCTGCGCGTGCGGGCACCCTCGCCTACTACGCCGCCGCGCTCTCCACGGCAGCCCTGCACGATCACACCCGCCACGGCGCGACCGACGCCGCCGAGCACGCGCGCGCACGCCGCATCATTCGCTGGCTCGCCGCGCTGCCGAGCGACCGCAAGGAAGGCACCGTCGCCGAGCTGCTGCTCGCGAGCTTTCGCGTCAAGGCCCAGCCTCAGGTAGCGCATGCGCTCGATCGCGCGCTGATCTTGAGCGCGGATCACGAGCTCAATGCCTCGACGTTTGCCGCGCGCGTGACGGCCTCCACCGGAGCCGATCTCTACGCGTGCCTCGGTGCGGCACTGTTCGCGTTGAGCGGCCCGAAACACGGCGGCGTCACCACGCGCGTCGAGGCGCTGCTGCACGAAGCGAGCCCCGCGCGCGTGCGGCGCATCGTGCACGACCGGCTCGCGCGCGGCGAGGGCATCCCGGGCTTCGGCCACGTGCTCTACCAGGACGGCGATCCGCGCGCGCGCAAGCTGCTGGAGCTGGCGCGCCAGCACGCTCCGATCAAGCGCGTCGACGCGCTGTGCCAGGCGATGGAGCGCGCAGGCCAGCCCGCGCCGAACCTCGACCTC
>DASUME010000031.1:0-14697 GCA_036277895.1 Polyangiales bacterium | reverse complement strand
ATGCGGACCGGCGAGGTGACTGCCCTCAAGTGGTCCGACATCGTCTGGCCCGGCGAGACCGACAACGGCTACATCAAGGTGCAGCGCGCGCAGTGGATGAAGCACGTCGGCGCGCCCAAGACGGGCAAGCGTGTGCGCGTCGTGCCGCTCCCCAAGGAGCTCGCGGGCATCCTGCGTGAGCATCACCGCGCGTTGATCGCGCGACTCGACGAGGACCTTTCGCCCACCAAGCGCCGCGGCTTCGAGCGCGGCATCAAGGAGGGCTGGGTGTTCCCGTCCGACAAAGGCGAGCCGACCATCGCGCCGAGCGTGCGCAAGCCGTTCCAGGACGTGCTGCAGGCGCTCAAGGACGAGGGCAAGCACGAGCTGCCGCACCTCACGGTGCATGGCTTGCGCCGCACCATGAACAACCTGCTGCGGCAGGTCGCGCAGGGCGAAGTCGTTCGGTCCGTGACGGGGCACGTCACGGAGCGGATGACCGAGCACTACAGCCACGTGAGCCGCGACGAGAAGGACGTCGCGTTCGCGAAGGTCATCGCCTTCGTCCGACCCGCACCCGCCGCTCGTGCGACCGAGGTGGGGGATCAGGTGGGGGATGCGTCGCGCTAAACGCTGAAGGCCTCTTCGAGGTTTGCTCGAAAAGGCCTTCGGTTACGACATGTTCTGTCTGGAGCGGGACAAGGGATTCGAACCCTCGACTTCGACCTTGGCAAGGTCGCACTCTACCACTGAGTTAGTCCCGCGGGAATCGTGACTTCACTTGCGATGTCGGTGACATCCCTCGCGAAGTGGGGGCCAAGATAGCTGGGATGGTGGGGCTGTCAAGGTTGGGGGGGTGGGGTTTTTGTCGATTGGAAGTCTTCGGCGTGGAGGGCGGTCAGCACGTGATCGCACCACGCGTCGTGGATGCGCAGGTAGCGCGGCGCGTAGCCCTCGCGGCGAAAGCCCAGGCGCTGAAGGAGCGCGGCGCTGCGTGGGTTGTCGGGCGTGTGGTTGGCCATCACGCGGTGCAGCTCGAGGGGGCCGAAGGCGAACGCGAGCAGCAGTGTCACGGCCTCGTGCATGAGGCCGCGGCCCTGGTGGCGCTCGGCGATCATGTAGCCGAGGTAGCAAGCCTGGAAGTAGCCGCGCACGAACTGCGAGAGGTTTGCCAGGGCGATCGGCTCGCCGGTCTCGCGGTCGAATGCGTACGTTTGGCAGGCGCGGTCGGCGTCGTAGTCGGCGCGGCGTACGAGCAGCGTGGCGAGCAGGCTGTCCTCGCGCATCAGCTCGGGGCGCACGGCGTTCTGGGTGCGCGACCAGAAGGCGTCGTTGTCGCGGAAGAATGGGATCAGCGCGTCGACGTCGCTGGGCTCGCCGAGGCGTACGACCACGCGCGGTCCTCGCAGCAGCGGTGGCTCTCGGAGCATGCGCGCAAGCTTATCACTCGTAGCGCACGCCGTCGGCGGGCAACAGGCGCGCGGCCCAGTAGCTCGGGAGCAGGCCCGCGGTGGTGCAGATGCCGAGCGCGATCAGGACCGTGTACACGAACTCCATCGGGCTGACGCGCACCGGCAGGTGATCGATCAAGTACACCTTGGGGTCCAACGGGAAGGTGTACAGGCTCAGGTAGCCGGTCACGGCGCCGCCGAGCACGAGGCCGAGCGCGGTGCCCACCAGGCCGATCAGCACGCCTTGCACGAGGAAGATGCTGAGGATGCTGCTGTCCTTGGCGCCCATCGCCTTCAGGATCGCGATCTCGCGCTTCTTCTCCAGCACCAACATGATCAGCGTGGCGATCACGTTGAACGCGGCGACGAAGATGATGGTGGCGATCACCAGGCTGAGCATCACGCGCTGGGTGTAGAGCGCGGTGAAGAGGTTGTGGTTGAGCTCGCGCCAATCCATCGTGTTGTACGGGCCGCCGCCGAGATCTGCTTCGAGCTGGCGTGCGATGCGCGGCGCTTCGTCGATGTCCTTGAGGCGCAGCTCGACGCCGGTGACGCTGTCGCCGTGATCGAAGAAGCGCTGGTTCTCGTACAGGTCCACGTAGACCAGTCGTGAGTCGTACTCCTGGAAGCCGGCCTCGAAGATGCCGGTGACGCGGAAGTCGAGCGAACGTGGCGCGCCGCCGTCGGCGTCCCACATCGAGGTGTCGAGGCCGGCGAGCGGCGAGATGATGCGCACGTGATCGCCGAGCTCGAGGCCGAGGTTCTCGGCCAGCGCCGAGCCCACGATGGCGCCCGGCAGCGTGCCCTGCGGCGCGCTGACCGCGGCCTTGTTGCGCTCGAACGACTTCGTTTCCTCGCTCTCGTCCGGGAGCGCGACGTCGTCGGCGCCGGCGAGCGCGGCTTCCATCTCCTCCGGCGTGGGCACGTGCACCGCCGCGACCGGGGCGACGGGCGCCGGTTTGCTCGCTGGGGGCTTCCCGGTGGGCGCGACGGGCTCGGAGAGTGCGCGCAGGTACGCGTCGAGGTCCTCCTCACCATCGAGCAGCTCGCGATGCTGCGTCGTGTCACGAATCGGGGGCTCCCGGCCGGGCAGGCGCAGTCCCTCGAGCGAGCCTTGCTTGATCTGGGCAGGCAGGTCCAACACCCGCGCCAGGCGCTCGGGATCGACCCCTTTAACCAGCACGCCCGAGAGCCGGTCCCCCTTGGCCAGCATCATCTCGTGGATCACGAACGGCGCGGCGCCGAGCACCTCCGGCAGCTCCTCGGCGTGGTCGACCACCTCGCGGTACTCGCTGAAATCGAGGCCGTATTTGAGGATCAGCACGTGCGCGTTGACGCCCAGGATCTTGTTGCGGAAGGCGTCCTGGAAGCCACCCGTTATCGCCATCACGGCCAGCAGAGCGCCCACGCCTAGCGCAACTCCGGTGACGGCGATGATGGTGATGACCGAGATGGTCTTGCGCTTCTTGGAGCGCAGGTAGCGCAGGCCGATCGAGATCGCGTAGGGCAAAGTGACGCTGCCTACCATGGCAGGGCGAACCGAGCATGGCGGCGGCTCCCGGAGCGGGAATGCTACGGGCTGGCCGGATTGTTTCTCGAAGGCACCTGCTCTAAGGGACTGGTCCCGACACGTTCATGAACTCACGCGCGCTGATCTTTTGCATGTTGGCAGTGATCGTCGGTTGCTCAGGCACCGAAGACGACGCCAGTGATGCCGTGAGTGCGTCGGACGCTGGTCCGGCTGCGACGCTGGAATTCGTGACCTCGAGCACCAGCCTGCTGCCGAACGACACGCGCGAGCTGTCGGTGGTGTACCGGGGCGCGGACGGCAAGCCGCAGGCCGGTATCCTGATCGACTTCTCGTTGGTCGGTGCCGCAGCGGGGGCCTCGCTCTCGCCCATCAAGGCCAACACCGAAGGCGTCGAAGGCATCGCGAAGACCACGTTGCGCGCCGGCAGCACGGCGAGCGACCTGCAGGTCCGCGCGCGCGCCGGCACCAATGCCGCCCCTGCGTACCTCCCGCTCTCGGTGCGCTCCGCGTTCGGCAGCAAGCTTGCGGTGGGCGTGCAGTACAGCGGCGAGCGCACGATCGCTTCGTACACCGTCACCTCGCTGACGGGCATGAGCTGTGCGCTGGCGCTGAGCTCGGGGGCGGCGGGCGAGTCCACGTTCCACTTCAATGCGCCGGATGGCGAGGCGAGCTTCGAGCTCGGCTACGGACTGAGCGCGGCGCTGGTGGGCTGGGGCAAGGACGACACCGGCAGCAAGCTGGTCCGCGGCTGCCAGGAGTTCACCGCGCCGGTGAACGAGAACGCGGCCGCCACCCAGACGCTGGTCACGCTCGCGCTCACCGACATCGACCTCAGCTTCGGCTCGGGGCTCGAGGTGGAGCTGCAGGTCAACGCCTCGGCGTCCGCACGTCGCTTCGCGGAGGCGAGCACACGCGCGGTCGCGGCCGTGGTCTCACCCAGCTACACGATGTTCGCCGACGCCGACTACTTGCTCGACGCGGTGCAGAGCCAGCTCAGCGCACAGGGCGACCTCACGGGCGCGTCCACGCTGGCCACGCGGCGCACGGCCGCCTCGCTGGCGGCGTCGCTGCAGCCTGCGCTGAGTGCGCAGAAGGCGGGACCCACGGCCTATGGAGACGCCACCGGCGCAGAGCTGGCGCGACGTGCAGCGAGCCTCGTGCTGCGCTGGACGATCGGGGCCGCGGCGCTGAGTGCGGCCAGCGCGCAGTCCGCAGACGGCAGCCAAACGCTCGCGCTCACCGTGCCGCAGGCCAGCATCGTGACGCGCTTCGTGCCCGCGTCGGCCGAGCTCGCGATCGATGCGCTGCGTGTGGACCTCGGCCTCGGCAGCCTCGGTAAGACGTTGCTCGCCGCGCTCGACGTGGACAGCCGCGCGGCGGGCTGTACCAGCGTGTTCGGCACCTGGTGGACCAAGAGCTCGTTGACCGACATCGCGTCCGCGGCCGATGCACAGGCGGCGTGCGTGGCGGCGCTCGGCAAGCTCGACAGCGCGGTCGAGAGCGAGCTGCTGACGCTCGACGCGAACCGCGCTTCGTTCCAGCTCGGCGGCGCGGTGCCCGTGCACGCTCGCAACGACAAGGGTGTCGTAGACGACCTCGGACCCGGCGCGATCGCGGGGACCTGGGGCACGGACGCGCTGCAGGCCTCGCTGCAGAGCCCGCAGCGCACCGCCTTTCAGTGAACGCGCTCGAGCAGCTCGACCGCCTGCGTCGAGAGGCGGTGGAGCGCGCGCGGCATGCACAGCTCGAGGCTCGGAGCGCGCAGCAGCAGGCGGAGGCTGCGTTGAAGGCGGCGCTGGATGGGGAACGCCAGGCCGAGCGCCAGCTGGCGCGTGCGCGCGCGGACTACGGCGCCGCGAGCTCGGTGCTCGACCTGCGGGCGGCGGAGCTGCAGCTCGCCTACACGCGCCAGGCGCAGGTCGCGGCGCACACGCTCTCGGTGCGCTGCGAGCGAGCCCACGCCCGCGCCCGGGCAGCGCTCGCCGAGCAGGAAAAGCGGCTGCTCGAGGCCGAGCTAGGCCGACGGGCGGTAGAGCGCCGGCTCACCCAACAAGCGGCGGATGTGGGGCGACGTACGGAGCGCCGGCACGAGGACGAGGCGGAGGACGCATTTCGCGCCACACGCACGCGCTGATCCCTCGCATGAATGTTGCTGGCGAGTGTTTGCGTCTTCTAGGGTGGTCGAGTGTCGCGCCGTACCGGGGTCGTCCCCTTTCTCTTGGTCTTGATGTTGTCGTGGCGCGCGTCCCCCGCGCTCGTCCTACTTGCGCTCGCAGCGCGAGCGACTCCCGCTAACGCGCAGCCCGAGTCGCGCTTCGATCCGGACTCGATCAAGCCGGGCAAGAACACCGCGCGCAAGGCGGCGCTCGACGCGCGCGCGCTCGGCAATCACGGCGAGGCGCGCGCGAAGGCGCTGGCCGGGATGCCGCAAGCGAAGGGCGAAGAGGCGACCTACCTGCGCTGGATCGCGGCCCAGACGTCGCGCTCGCTCGGCGATCTGAACGGCGCGGCCAACCTGTTGATGCCGATCGCGCAGAGTGATCACCCGCTCGCGAGCTGGGCGAAGCTGAGCGTGGCCGAGTGCTTCGAGAGCAAAGATCCGGTGCACGCGCTGGCGCTGCTCGACTCCTTGCTGGCGCCTAGCCGTGACATGCGCGGGTGGCCAGGACGGGCCCCGGCAGAGCGCGCACGCGCCCGGGTGCTCGACAAGCTCGGCCGTCGTGACGACGCGATCCTCGCGTTCGAGAAGCTCGCTGCCGATGCCAAGGACGAGGCGAGCTGGGTGCAGATCCTGCTGCCGCTCGCGGAGCTGCTGAAGGAAGGCGACGAGCAGGCACGCGTACGCGCCTACACGCTCTCGCATCGTGTCGCGCTGCGCGTGGCGCCGGACTCGCGCGCCGGCAAGCGCGCGGCCGAGCTCGCGAGCACGATGCTGAAGACGCTGCCGAGCGAGCTGCAGAAGGAGCTCACCAAGCCGCGGCCCGAAGACAAGCTGCTGCGCGCGGACGAGCTCGCGTCCGAGCTGCGCTACGAGGAAGCCGCGCAGGCGTATGCGGCGGTGGAAGCGGCCGCGAGCAACGAGCCCGAGGTCGCATGCCGCGCGCGTTATGGACGCGCGAAGGCGCTGCTCGACAAGCGCGCGCGCGGCGAGGGCGCGGTGCTGATGGCCGAGGTCGCCGACAAGTGCACGCTCGACACCGATCGCCGCGCCTGGGCGCGCTACCACGCCGGCCGCGCGTTCACCGCGCTCGGGCAGAACGACGTCGCGATCCAGCAGTTCGAGGCGCTCGAGCGCGAGGCGCCTTCGCACAGCCTCGCCGACGACGCGCTCTACCGCGCCGCCAAGGCCGCCAAGGACATGGGCGACCCTGCGGGCCTGGTCTCGCGCCTGGAGCTGGTCTCGCAGCGCTACCCGAGCGGCGACATGCACCTGCGCGCGCGCTTCGCGCTGGCGTGGGAGGCCTACCAGCAGAACGACCTCAAGACTGCGATCGACATCGTCAGTGCCGAGCCGCGCGACGAGCCGACCGAAGATCTGCAGGGGCGCGCGGTCTACTTCCGCGCCAAGTGGCTGGCCGAGTCGGGCGATCTGCCGGGCGCGATCGAGGCCTACGTCGCGGCCTTCAACAAGGCGCCGATCGCGTACTTCGGGCAGCTCGCCTACTCGCGGCTGCGCGGCCTCGCGCCCGAGCGTGCGAAGGAAGCGGCGGCGCGCTTGTCGCGCGCGCGCGGCGTCAAGCTCACGTTCGAGCGGCGCCCGGAGCTCGCGAGCGTCGGCTTTCAGCGTGTGCTCGCGTTGCTCTCGGTGGGTGAGCCCACGCTCGCGAACTGGGAGCTGCGTACGCTCGGCTTCACGAGCGAGGGCGCCGACGTGGAGCTGGCGATGTTGTCGATCGCGCTGCTCGATCGCGGCGACGCACCGGAGCTGGCGATCGAGCTCGCGCGCCGCCACATGCCGCGGCTGCTGCGGCGCGCCCCGCTCGGCGCCGACGTGGCGATGTACGAGCTGGTGTATCCGGTGGCGTTTGCGTCGCTGATCGAGGGCACGGCCAAGCGTGAAGGTGTGCCGGCGGCGTTCGTGCGCGCGGTGGCGCGTGAGGAGAGCGGCTTCAACCCGGAGGCGGTCAGCCGCGCGCACGCCTACGGGCTCGTGCAGCTGCTGGTGCCCACCGCGAAGTCGCTCGTGAAGAGCAAGAAGGAGAAGATCGGCAAGACCGGCAAGGAGCTGCTCAAGCCGGAGCTGAACCTCACGCTCGGCGCGCGCTTCATGGCCTCGCTCGCGGCAGGTTTCCGCAACCACTACGCGCTGGTGCCGCCGGCGTACAACGCGGGGCCCGCAGCGGTCTCACGCTGGCTGCGCGAGCGCGGCTCGCAGTCGCTCGACGTGTGGGTGGAGAACATCCCGTACGACGAGACGCGCGGCTACACGCGCCGCGTGTTGCAGAGCTATGGCATCTACAACTGGCTGGCGACCTCGGAGATGCTGTCGCTGCCGACCGGCCCGCTCGGAGGAGAGCGACCGCCGGTACCCGACGCGTCGACCTCGCTCACGACCGTGCAGCCTTAGCTCTCTTCGAGCGCGCGCCGAAGGTCCTTGAGCAGGCCCTTGGCCTTGCCCGAGAGCTTCTTCGGCACCTCGATCTGCACGATCGCGACCAGGTTGCCGCGGCCGCGGCCGTCGAGGCGCGGCACGCCGAAGCCCTCGACCACGACCGTCTGTCCGGGCTGCGTGCCGGCGGGGATGCTGGCCTTGGCCTCGTCGCCGTCGAGCGTGGGGATCGAGATCTCACCGCCGAGCGCGGCGACGGGGAAGGGCACGCGCAGCTCGTGCAGCAGGTCGTGGCCCTGGCGCTCGAAGCGGTCGTCCTCGCCGATGTCGACCGTCACGTAGAGGTGACCTGGATGGCCGCCCCGTCGTCCCGCCTGACCTTGGCCGGGCACGCGTAGCGTCTGGCCGTGATCGATACCCGCGGGCACGGTGACCTTCACCTTGCGGTGGATCTGCTCCTCGCCGCTGCCGCGGCAGCTGGGGCACGCCTCCTTGGGCATCATGCCGCGACCCTGGCAGGACGGACACGTGGAGCTGAGCAGGAACGGCCCGCGCGAGTGCGAGACCTGGCCCTTGCCGCCGCAGGTGGTGCAGGGAGCGAGCTGCCCGTCTTTGGCGCCGGAGCCCTGGCACAGCTCGCAGGGCGAGGGATGCGCGAGCTCGACTTCCTTCTTGGAGCCGAACACGGCTTCCTGCAGGCTCAGGCGCAGCACGGTGCGGATGTCGGCGCCCGACTGTGGACCATCGCGCCGCTGGCGCTGTCTTTGTCCGCCGCCGCCGCCAAAGCCGCCGCCGAAGAAGTCGCTGAAGATGTCGTTGAAGTGCGAGAAGACGTCGCCGGCATCGCTGAAGCCCGGGCCGCCGCCCTCCAGGCCTGCGTGGCCGAACTGGTCGTAGCGGCGACGTTTTTCTGCGTCGCTGAGGACCGCGTACGCCTCCGAACAAGTCTTGAAGCTCTCTTCGGCTTCCGCGTTGCCTGGGTTGCGATCCGGGTGGTACTTGAGCGCGAGCTTTTTGTAGGCCTTCTTCACGTCATCGGCGGTGGCGCTCCGCTCGATCTCCAGAACCTCATAGTAGTCGCGCTTTTGCATATTCACTCAGGTCCGACTGGGGCCGCCGCGGAATGTAAGACGCCGGGAACTCGAGTCAACCTTGGCCGAACGTGCCCGCGCGACCCGGATTGCCCCTATCTTTTCGCGGCCACACCTCCTAGAAGAGCTATCGCGCATGATTATCGAGCTGAAGGACGTCCACCGCACGTACGGCCAGGGAGCCAGCCGCGTGCTGGCACTGCGCGGGATCTCGGCCGGCATCGAGGCCGGTTCCATGACTGCGATCGTGGGGCCGAGCGGGTCGGGCAAGAGCACGCTGCTGAACCTGTTGGGCGCGCTGGATCAGCCGTCGCAGGGACAGGTGATCGTGGCGGGGCAGAACCTGAGCGACCTCGACGACAACGCGCGCACCCGGCTGCGCCGCGAGAAGATCGGCTTCGTGTTCCAGTTCTTCAACCTGCTGCCCACGCTCAACGCGACCGAGAACGTGCTGCTGCCGGCGAAGCTCGCGGGGCGCGGCGGCAAGGAGCTCGAGAAGCGCGCCGAGGAGCTGCTGACGCGCGTGGGCCTCGGCCATCGTCTGCGGCATCGGCCCGACCAGCTCTCGGGTGGAGAGATGCAGCGCGTCGCGATCTCGCGCGCGTTGATCATGGACCCGCCGGTGCTGCTCGCGGACGAGCCCACGGGCAACCTCGACTCGAACACCGGCCGCGAGGTGATGTCGCTGCTGCGCGGCGCCGTCGACAGCAAGCGCACGGTGATCCTGGTCACGCACGATCCGCGCATGGCGCAGATCGCGGATCAGGTGCTGACCATTCGCGACGGCGCGCTGGCGGGCAACGAGCGCGTGCAGCCGCGCAGCGCCGATGAGGTCTTCGCGCAGAGCTCGCACGGCTGATGTGGACCTTACTGAAGGAAATCTCCCTGCGGCACCTGCGGCACTCGCCGCTGCGTACGGCGCTGGTGGTGTTCGGCATCGCGCTCGGCGTGTGCATGTTGTCGGCGATGTTGGCCACGAACGAGACGCTCGGCAGCGCGTTCGCGGACATGGTCGAGCGTGTCGCCGGGAAGGCAGACCTCACGGTCGCGGGCACCGAAGCCGGCATCTCCAGCACGCTGACGGGCGAGATCGCGGACCTCGAGGGCGTCGAGCACGCGGCCGCGATGCTCGAGGTGGTCACGCGCAGCCCCAAGCCCGGCGGCACCACGATGCTGGTGCTCGGCGTGGATCTGCTCGGCGACACGTTCTTCCTGCCGTTCGCGCAGGAGGGCGAGCATCAGGTGGTGAAGGACCCGCTCGCGTTCGTGAACGATCCGACCGCGATCCTGGTCTCGACCAAGCTCGCCGAGACGCAGGGGCTCAAGCAAGGCGACGAGCTGCCGCTGATCACGGCCGAGGGCACCAAGGTGTTCAAGGTGCGCGGCTTGCTCGAGGCCGAGGGACCCGCCGCGTCGTACGGCGGCCAGGTGGCGGTGATGTTCCTCGACGCCGCGCAGGTGAGCTTCGCGCGCGGCTACGCGGTGGACCGCATCGACGTGGTCGCCAAGGAAGGCCAGGACGTCGGCGCGCTCAAGCAGCGCATCGAGACGCTGCTCGACGGGCGCGCGAAGGTCGAGGAGCCGAAAGGGCGCACGCGGAGGTTGGTCGCCTCGCTCGACGCGTTCCGCAACGGGCTCAACCTGATGGGCCTGATCGCGCTCGGGGTCGGCACGTTCCTGATCTACAACGCGGTCAGCGTCAGCGTGGCGCAGCGCAGGCGTGAGGTCGGTGTGCTGCGCGCGCTCGGCGCCACACGCGGCGCCGCGGTGCGCATGTTCTGCCTCGAGGGGCTGGTGATGGCGGTGCTCGGCGTCGCGCTCGGGCTGCCGCTGGCGCAGTACCTGGCCCAGGTCGCGCTCACCAGCGTGACGCAGACGGTCGCGCGCTTGATCGTGCCGATCCAGCCGGCGCCCCCGCACGTGACGTTGCCGATCGCGCTCGCCGGGGCGACTGCGGGCATCGTGGCCACGCTGTTCGCGTCGTACTTGCCGGCGCGTGCGACCAACAAGATCGATCCGGCCGAGGCGCTGCGCTCGTCGCGCGCGTCGTCGAACGCAAGCTTCGGTCGACCGTGGATCATGACCTCGGCGGCGGTGTTCTTCATCGTCGCGTCGCCGTTGCTGGCGGGGCCGGGTACCGAGGAGAGCGGCTATCTCTCGTCGCTGTCGATCATGGTCGGCTTCGCGCTGCTGGCGCCGCTCGGCGTGCGCGGGCTGCGGCGGCTGTTCGTGGGCGTGGCGGAGGCGGGGCTCGGCATTCCGGGCCGGCTCGCGCTGGACAACGTCGAGCGCTCGCTCGGGCGCAGCTCCTCGATCGTGATCGCGCTGATGTTGGCGATCGCGATGAGCATGACGGTGGGCGCGTACGCGGTGTCGTTCGAGGCCTCGATCATGCAGTGGGTCGACGACGCGTTCTCGGCGGACGCGGCGGTGACCGCGGGCTCGCCCACGGTCGATCGCAACCACGTGGCGTTCGCGCCCTCGCTGGCCGACAAGGCGCGCGCGGTGCCGGGCGTGAAGGCGGTCAACACGCTGCGCAACGTCTCGATCGTGGTCGCGGGCAAGAACGCGCAGATCTCGGCCATCGACACCAAGCTGCAGTTCGCGGAGGCCGAGCAGCGCGGGCGCAAGCGCAAGGTGCTCGACGGTCCGCAGACGTTCGCGGTCGACGCGCTGGTCGCAAAGCCGCGCCTGCTGATCAGCGGCAACCTCGCGCACTTCACCAAGCTCGGTGCAGGCGACACGCTGCAGCTCGACACGCCGAGCGGCCCGAAGCCGTTCGAGATCTACGCGGTCGTCGTCGACTACTCGTCCGATCAGGGCTGGCTGATGCTCGACCGCAAGTGGTACGACGAGTACTGGGACGACGAGCCGCTCGACTTGCTGGAGGTGTACTTCCAGGCCGGCGCCGACCCGGAGAAGACGGCGGATGCGCTGCGCGCGAAGCTCGGCGAGAGCGGCGGCATGATCTTCGTCAGCTCGCACGACGCGCTGCGCGAGGAGCTACGCGGCGTGGCGCGCGCGCTGTTTGCGTACGCGCAGGCGCCCGAGCTGATCACGCTGATCGTCGCGATCATGGGCGTGATCGGGACCATGCTCGCGGCGGTGATCGACCGCATCCGCGAGATCGGCATGCTGCGCGCGATCGGGGCGACGCAGAAGCAAGTGGTGACGAGCCTGGTCGTCGAGTCCGCGTTCCTCGGCTTCACCGCCGCGGTGTGCGGGATCGTGGCCGGCGTGCCGCAGGGCTTCGTGTTCATGCGCGTGATCGGCATGTCGTCGAACGGCTGGCACTTGCCCTACACGTTCCCGCTGGAGACCGCGCTGCGCGTGTCCTCGATCGTGATCGTGGCGGCGGCAGTCAGCGGCCTCTTGCCGGGGCGGCGCGCGGCCGGCATGGACGTGAAGGAAGCGCTCGCCTACGAGTGAGCTCTAGCTCTGGCTGAGCAGCCCGCGCAGCTGGTCGGGGGCGACCTGATATTGCTTGCCGCAGTAGTCGCAGCCGATGTCGAGCACCTCGCCCTCCTGGATGAAGCCCTCGATGTCGCCGACGTCGAGCGTGGCGAGGCTGGCGAGCACCGAGGCCTGGCTGCACGGACAGTGGAAGAACACCGGCCGCGTCTCGGTGCGCGAGAACGGCACCGCGTACATGATCTCTTCGAGCAGCGCGTCCGGATCGAACCGCGGTGCGTCGACGAAGCTCGTGATGTCGCTGAAGTCGTGCGCGAGCCGCTCGGTCATCACGGCCACGAGCTCGGGGTGCGAGCCGGGCAGCAGCTGCACCACGTAGCCGCCCGCCGAGCGCACCTGGCCCGCGTCGTCGAACAGCGTGGCCATCGCCATCATGGTCACGATCTGCTCGGACTCCTGCATGTACGCCATCAAGGCGCCGCTCATGCCGCCCTCGGGCGGGACCTGCACCACGCCGCGGTGCACGCTGCCGTTGGGCAGGCTGCGCATGAACTGCAGGATGGCGTCGCCGCCGAGCACGAGCTCGGTCTCGCCCTTCTTGCAGGTCACCAGGCCGCGCGTGCCGCCGTCCGGGAACGAGTCGCCGATCAGCGTGCAGCCGCCGCCGGCGCCGCGCACGATGCCCTGCACGCGCAGCGTGGGCGCCATGGTCTCGCGCACCAGCACGGTGCCGGTCAGCAAGTCGCCGAAGTGGCGCGCGGTGAGGCCGCTCGCGCTCTGGCGTGCGACCGCCTCGCGGCAGGTCTCGGTGGTGCGCGCGGTGAGTACGCGAAACGAGCCCTCGTCGGTCAGCGCGCGGATCACCAGGTCGCTGCTCTGCCCTGGTTCAGAGGCTGGATCGGAAGCTTCGTTACTCATGGGGCCGCAGTCTGAGGCGCTCGGCAAGGGCCTGCAAGCTCGGGGCTTGCGCTGCTGCGCCGGTCGGCCAGGCTAGTGGGCCGTGCTTCCAGACGTCTCCGTTTACCTGCATTTCCCCTGGTGCTTGCGGAAGTGCCCGTACTGCGACTTCGCCACCTCGCCGCTGGCCAAGGCGGAGATCCCTCATCGAAGCTACGCCGACGCGATCCTGCGCGAGCTGGAGATGCGCGCGCCGCAGGGGCGCCTCTACTCGGTGTTCTTCGGGGGCGGCACGCCTTCGCTGTGGGAGCCCGCCGAGCTCGGGCGCGTGCTGCAGGGCGTGCTCGGTGCCTTTGCCGAGCGCGCTCCAGACGTCGAGATCACGGTCGAGTGCAACCCGAGCTCGCTCGATCACGAACGCGCGGCTGCTCTGCGCGCAGTAGGCGTGAACCGCCTCAGCGTGGGTGTGCAATCGCTCGACGACGACGAGCTGAAGTTCCTGGGTCGACTCCACGACCGAGCGCTCGCGTTGAAGGCGCTGGAGGCCGCGCGCGCGAGCTTCGAGCGCGTGAGTGCGGACCTGATGTTCGCGTTGCCCTCGCAGCCGGCCGAGCGCTTCTACGGCTACCTCGACACGCTGCTGGAGATGGAGCTCTCGCACGTGTCCGCGTACGCGCTGACGATCGAAGCCGCCACGCCGTTCGGTGCGCAGGCGCGCAAGGGCCTGCTGCGGCCCGCGCCCGACGAGTCGTACGCGCGTATGTTCGCCGGCGTCGCCGACAAGATGGAGGCCGCAGGCTTCGGGCACTACGAGGTGTCCAACTACGCGCGCCCCGGTGAGTCGAGCCGCCACAACCAGCACTACTGGCGCGGCGGCGCGTACCTCGGGCTCGGGGCCGCGGCGGTGGGCTGCATCGCGGGGCGGCGCTGGCGCAACCACCCCGACGCCACGCGCTACATGGACCGCGCCCACACGCCGGGTGTCGAGGTGTTCGAGGAGGAGCTCGACGCCACGGATCAGATCCGGGAGGCGCTGATGCTCGGGCTGCGCACGCAAGAGGGCGTCGACCTCGAGGCGCTCGCGACGAAGGTGGGTCGCGACCCACGCGCGGGCCGCGAGCGCGCGCTCGAACGCCGGCTCGCGCAGGGGGACGTTGCCCTGGAGCACGACATCCTGCGCGTGCCGCAGGCGCGCTGGATCATGCTCGATGGGATCGTGGCCGACCTCTTCTAGTACACTCGGCGTGTGATGAAGCGAATCGCGCTGGCGTGTGGGCTCGTGGGGGCGGCGTGCAGCCGCGTGGAGCCGAAGCCGAGTCCCGCGCCGGCTCCCAGTGTGGTCGTCAACGAGCTCGCTCGTCCCGCGACCAAGCGCGTGATCGCGATCGGCGACATGCACGGCGACCTCGAGGCGGCGCGCAGGGCGCTGAAGCTGGCGGGGGCGATCGACGAGGCGGACGAGTGGGCGGGTGGGGCGCTCACCCTCGTGCAGACCGGGGACGTGCTCGATCGCGGCGATGACGACCGCAAGATCTTCGACTGGCTGGAGCGGCTGCGGCCCGAGGCGAGGGCGGCGGGCGGCGAGCTGATCTTGCTCTCGGGCAACCACGAGCTGATGAACGTCGCGCAGGACTTTCGCTACGTCACGCCGGGCGCGTTCGGCGCCTTCGACGACGTCGGAGGTCGAGCGGCGGCGTTTCGCCCGGGCGGCGTCTACGCGCTGCGCATCGCGCTGCGGCCGTTCGTGATGCAGGTGGGCGACGCGGTCTACGTGCACGGCGGCGTGTT
>DASUME010000030.1:0-3349 GCA_036277895.1 Polyangiales bacterium | reverse complement strand
CTCGACGGCCTGGCGAACTGGGACTTCGTGACGGCGAACCTCAAGAAGGCCTGACGCCCAACGTCACCGGCGAAACGCCCCGAGGACTGTGGTCCGAGGGGCGTTTTGCTTTTGGGACGCAACCCGCGCCGCGACGGGTCGATACCGCCTCCAGATGCGCGAGGAGGCGCGTTCGATGCAACGCAAGGCGAGCCTGCTGGCTCTGGCAATCAGTCTGGTCGCGGCGCTGCTGCTGCTGTGGATGCTCGGGCGCCCGCTCGGGGCCACACGCTCGGTGGTGGTCGTCACGCGCGACGTCGCGCCAGGGCAGCCGATCGTGCGGCCGATGCTGGACTTTCGCGACCTGCCCGAGGCGTTCGTCGAGGAGCGCCACATCCCGGCCGAGAGCGTCGAGCGCGCGCTGGGCATGCGCGCCACGGCGAGCGTGGCCTCGGGCGCGACGCTGCTCTGGACGGACCTCGACACGGCGCGGGCGGGAAAGGCCGTGAGCGGGCTGGTGCAGGTCGGCATGCGCGCGCTCGCGTTGCCGGGGGCCGGCGCCGAGCACTGGCTGCAGCCGGGCGATCGCGTCGATGTCCTGTTCACGCCGCGTGTGCCGGACGACGGCAGCCCCGACGAGCAAGCGAGCGTGGTGCTGCTGGAGAACACGCTGGTGCTGGCGGTCGGCGCCGAGGACAAAGACGCCGAGGTCACCCTGAGCGTGAACCCGCGCGAGGCGCTGCGCATCGTGCACACCCAGGGCCGCGGCGCGCTGCGGCTCACGCTGCGCAACCCGCACGACGTCGCGGTGGCCGAGGTGTTCGACGACCCACGGGGCGCGCCATGACGTCGCTGGGGCCGCGCTTGCTGGTCGCGCTGAGCATCGTGGTCGCCTCCGCGGCTGCCGCGCTGCACCAGACGCCGCGGCGTGCGCATGCGTACGTGCCGGCGCCGATGCCGCCCACGTTCGCCGCACGCTGCGCGGTGCACGGGGTCGAAGCGCGCACGCACGCGCAGGCGCTCGAACATCGGGCGCTCCTGCACTGGCAGCGCGCACCCTTCGAGAGCTCGGAAGCGAGCCGCGCGCTGCGCCTGATCGCGGAGGCAGAGGTGTGCTTCGGTGCGGCGGGTGATCGCAACGGCGCCCAGCGCACGGCGTCGCGGCACCGGCGCTACGTCGCGGAGACGTCGCGGCAGGAGCACGCGCAGTCGATCACGCGTTACCGCGAGGAGGTGGAGCCGTGAGTGACGAGCCGCGCACACGCC
The DNA here is from genome assembly GCA_036277895.1 of Polyangiales bacterium. Lineage (GTDB taxonomy): Bacteria > Myxococcota_A > Polyangia > Polyangiales > DASUME01 > DASUME01. The sequence continues at coordinate 2,104 of DASUME010000030.1, read as the reverse complement.
ATCTTGGCGCCGACGAGCTGACGCGCGTATTGCAGGCATTCGCGGACGACGACGCCGTAGCAGCGCGGCCGATCCGCGTCACGCGCGAAGCATCGCCCAAGCAGCTGGGCGATCCCGCGACGGCGCTCGGCCTCGGGGTGCCCCGCAGGTTCGAACAAGCGCGCGCGAGCATCCCGAGCCCACGCGTGGAACGCACACCTGCCCGCGTAAAGGAGCACGGCTTGCGCGCGTGGCACGCGTGGTTGGCGGCGATCGTGCTGGCTGGCTTCGCGCTCGGTGGCTTGATCGCGCTCAGCCTGCACACCGCACGCGCCACGGCACGCGTTCCACCGGCCACGCTGCGCCTGCCGCCCGCACTGCCTGCGGGCACGCCGGTCATCTCCACGCTGGAGGTGGTGGAAGAGCGGCCCAAGCTCGAGCCGGTGGCACCGCTGAACGCATCACGTCGCAGTGCGGTCGATGCGCTGCTCGCCGGACGCACGCGCGTCGCGCTCGAACACTACCGCCGCGTGCTGGCACAACCGTCGGCCGATCATCAAGCGATCGAAGGCGTGGTGAAGCTGCTCGCGCGTGAGCTGCGCAGCTGCGAGCAGGAAGCGGGCACACCATGCGGGTTCTGATCGCCACGCTGTTGCTGGCGTCGTGCAGCGCGCAGTCGATGGGGCGCGCGCTCTTGGTGCAGGCGCGCGACGAAGACGGGCGTGCGCTGGCCGGGCTCGTTGTGGAGATCGACGGCATGCCGGCCACGCGCACGGATGCGGAGGGCAAGGCGCGCATCAGCCTCGGCAGCGAGGGCCCCGCGCGTGCGCGCATCGCGGTGAGTTGCCCCGAGGGCAGCCGCGAGTCCAACCCGCGCCACGTCGCGCGCCACGTGGAGGGTACCAGCGCGCGGCTGGAGCTCAGCTTCGTGTGCCGGCCCGCGCAGCGCATGCTCGCGATCGTCGTGCGCGCCGAGGGGGGCGCCGGCAGCGTGCTGCGCGCGGACGGAGAGCCGCTGGGCACGGTGGCTGCGGACGGCACGTTGATCACGACGGTGTGGCGCGCGCCGGAGAGCGAGCTTCAGCTGATGCTCGACACGACTGCGGTCTCGGTAAGACCGCGCAATCCACTGCGTGAGCACCGCGTCGCGGACCGCGACGAAGTGATCGTGTTCGACCAGCCGCTCCAGGCTCCCGCCACAAAGTCGGGTTCGCCCAAACGAGTCGGTAGGATGACGGACACCACCAAGGGGTTTGGGGGGAGACGATGACGATTCGCGCACAGATCGCGCGCTGCGTGCACACAGATGCAGACGGGCAGGGTCGGAATGCGTACTATCGCGCTTCTCGCCTCCCCCCGGAAGGTCCGCACTCCATGTCCGGCTGCGCGCGTCGTGCGTCACGGGTCACTGCGTTGCTCGCGCTCATCGCGCTGGGCAGCGGCTGCGACAAGACGGCGGCGAGCGGCTTGAGCCCCGATTTTGCGGGCGAATGGGACGTCACCTACGACGACTCGATGCGCGTCGAGCTGCGCATGGATGGCCAGGTGCAGCGCGCCGAGCTCGACGAGCCGGGCGGGCAGCTCGTGCTCGGCGACGCCGGCGCGGGCCTGGAGATCGACATCGACTGCACGCGCCCCGAGCTGATCTGTCCGTCCGAGGTCTGGCCGCGCGAGCTCGCGCTCGCGCAAGCGCCCGGCCAGGTGGACGACGAGGGCTTGCAGCTGCATCGCGCCATCGCCGGGGAGGGACGCGGCCGCTGCCAGACCCTGCCCGGCTCGGCGATCGCGGGGGAGGTGGCCAGCGTGGCCAAGCCGGACTCGGTTCGGCAAGAAGCGGTCGCGCTCACCAATGGGCGCGTGTTCGCGCTCTACGACGCGACCTGCTTCGCACCCTTCGCCGGCTTGCCCGCGGGCGCACAGGTCGCGCTGAGCACGGGCTTCACGGCCGCCAAGCGTTAGTCGAGCGTTAGTCGTGCGTGCCGGTCTTGGGCGCGCGCTTCTTGCGCGTGGCCTTGGGCTCGTCGACCGCTTCGGCCTTCGGCTCGGCCTTGCGTGGCCCCTTGGCGACCTTGCCCTCGCGCTTGCTCTCGTTGCCCTCGAGGCTGCGCTTGAGCGCCTCGAACAG
>DASUME010000029.1:0-2127 GCA_036277895.1 Polyangiales bacterium | reverse complement strand
GCGCTGAAGGTGCGCGAGACGTTCGCGCAGTCGCGCTCGCTGCCCGTGGTCGCGCCACGCCGTACGGCCGCCGCGTTGCTGGAGCTAGGCGGCGCGCTCTCGACGGGTGCGCACACGCGTGGGCTCGGCTTGCTCGCGTTTGGGTTGCGCAGGGCCACACCGCGCGGCTTCGGCGAGCTGGTGCTGTTCGGCAAGCTGGCGTCGGCGGTCGAGGAGGCGCGCGTGCGCGAGCGAGAGTGGGCGCTCGGGGTCGCTGCGCGGCTCGGGTTCACGCGCGGTCGCTTCGCACTCGGGCCCGCGCTCGGGCTCGCGCTCGTGCGCGCCTCGGCTCACGGGCTGAGCGAGGATGGCCGCAGCGGGTACGCCACGCGCGTGTCGCCGCGGCTCGACCTCGCGCTCGATCTGCGCGTCGCGCTGGCGTGGTCGCTCGCGCTGCGCTTCGCCCCGGCGCTGGAGCTCGACCCGATCGCAGAGCGGTACACGGTCGAGCGCGACACGCTGGCGCTGCGGCACGTACGCCTGGTGTTGCCCCTCAGCCTCGTGATCGGGATCGGCTCATGAAGCTCTCGTTGCTCGCGCTCCTGCTCGTGGCCTGCACGCGCACCACCGAGCTGGTGCCACCCCGCGTCGATGCCCAAACACCGGACGCCCAGGCTCTGCCGAGCGAAGCCGGCGTGCTCGCGCTGTGCGGCAACGCGCCGTGCGCGTGCGCGAACGGCCTCGATGATGACGGCGACGGCCTCTCCGATGGCTTCGACCCCGAGTGCAGCGCGCCGTTCGACAACCATGAGGACAGCTTCGCGACCGGCGTGCACGGCGAGGGCCAGGACACCAAGTGCCAGGACTGCTTCTTCGACGATGACTCGGGCGGCTGCAAGCGCGCGCGCAGCTGCGCCCTCGACGGCACGGCTGCGAGCGGTACGGGCGCCTGCCGCAGCTGCGAGCTCGCGCCAACTTGCACCGAGAGCTGCCTGCCCCGTGTGCCGAACGGCTGCGACTGCTACGGCTGCTGCGAGATCTGGCGCGACGGCGCGCTGTTGGCGAACGTGTTGCTCTCCGCGAGCTGCTCGCTCGCGACGCTCGACGATGTAGCCAAGTGCGTGCGCTGCACACCCGCCACGGATTGCTCGAATCCATGCGGCAGCTGCGAGCTATGCACGGGCCGCACGCTGCGCGATCTGCCCGCGAGCTGCGGCAACACCGCGAGCTGCGAGGGGGCGACCGCTTGCGCCGGAGAGACCGATTGCCCGTCGGGCTACTACTGCCAGCAAGGTTGCTGCACGCCCACGAGCTACTGACTCACTCTTCCTCTTCGTCGCCCTCGAGCGCGGGAGGCTTCTCGCTGTCGAGCCCCTCGGACTTCTCCTCGTCCTCTTCCTCGCGCTCCTCTTCCGGCTCGTCTTGCGCTTCTTCTTCGTCTTCCTCGCGCCGCTCGGGCATGCCCTCTTCGTAGGGGTCGTGCGCGGTGACGAGGTTGCGGAAGAACAAGAGCGGCGTGATGACCGTGAACTCGACGTCGACCTCGACGCCGCCAGACCACTCGACCAGGCTCTCGTCGCCGTTGATCGCCTTGCGGCCTGCGCCGTAGACGTTGAGCCCGTAGCCGTACCAGTTGTCGTAAGGGTAGGCGCGGAAGCCAAAGGTGACCTTGCCGATGCCGGTCAGTCCGTCCGGGGCCTTCTTGCGCGCGGCAGCTCCCGCGAGGCCGTAGAGCCCGATGTAGAGCTCGCCCGGCAGCGGCAGCAGCATGGTGGCACCGGCGGCGGCTTCGAGCGTGCCGAAGTTCACCGTGCGCAGCTCGATCGCGGGACCGACGCGGAAGGCCTTCGGCTTGGCGCGGCCGAACGTGGTGTCAGCAACGACGCCAAGACCGGCGAACAGCTTGTCGCCGGAGTCCGCGTCGCGCTTGCCCATCTCGAGGAACGTGCGCGCCGACGTCAGCGAATCTGCTCTCGCGTGCTGCGGGTGGGCCCCCGCGGCCAGCGCGAACAGGGCGAGGATGGCCAGATAGAAGAGGTAAGGCACGAGCGGGGAGGGTTGTACACGCTCCACTGGCCTCGGTCTATGACCCTCACGAGGCTCAGATGTTGGTCGCTCGGCCCCTTTCGATTGGCCCGCGCCTCGCAC
>DASUME010000028.1:0-3661 GCA_036277895.1 Polyangiales bacterium | reverse complement strand
CTTGCAGAAGTACACCACTGACCTGACCGCCCGTGCGCGCGAAGGCAAGCTCGATCCCGTGATCGGGCGTGACGACGAGATCCGCCGCACGATCCAGATCCTGCAACGCCGCACCAAGAACAACCCCGTGCTGATCGGCGAGCCCGGCGTGGGCAAGACCGCGATCGTGGAGGGCCTCGGGCAGCGCATCGCCAAGGGCGACGTGCCGGAGAGCCTGCGCGACAAGAAGCTGCTCTCGCTGGATCTCGCGGCGATGGTCGCGGGCAGCAAGTTCCGCGGTGAGTTCGAGGAGCGCTTGAAGGCCGTGCTCAAGGAAGTCGAGAGCGCCAACGGCGGCATCATCCTGTTCATCGACGAGCTGCACACGCTGGTCGGCGCGGGTGCGGCCGAGGGGTCGATGGACGCCAGCAACATGCTCAAGCCGGCGCTCGCGCGCGGCGAGCTGCGCTGCATCGGCGCCACCACGCTCGACGAGTACAGGAAGCGCATCGAGAAGGACGCCGCGCTGGCGCGTCGCTTCCAGCCGGTGCTCGCAGGCGAGCCCACGGTGGAAGACACGATCGGCATCCTGCGTGGCCTCAAGGAGCGCTACGAGGTGCACCACGGCATTCGCATCCAGGACTCGGCGATCGTCGCCGCGGCCACGCTCAGCGATCGCTACATCAGCGACCGGTTCTTGCCCGACAAGGCGATCGACCTCGTCGACGAGGCGGCCTCGCGGCTGAAGATGGAGATCGACTCCATGCCGCAGGAGATCGACCAGGTGGAGCGGCGCGTGATGCAGCTGGAGATCGAGCGCCAAGCGCTGAAGAAAGAGCGCGACGCCGGCTCGCAGAAGCGGCTCGGCGAGATCGAGCAAGAGCTCGCGGACCAGAACGAGAAGAAGAGCGGCATGCGCGCGCAGTGGCTCAAGGAGAAGGAGAGCATCTCCTCGATCCGTGCCTCGCGGGAGAAGGTGGACTCGCTGCGCATCGATCTCGAGCGTGCGCAGCGCGTGGCGGACTACGACAAGGCCGCGCGCATCCAGTACGGCGAGATCCCGGCCGCGGAGAAGGAGATCTCGCTCAAGACGGCGGAGCTCGCGCAGCTGCAGTCCAAGGGCAGCTACCTGAAGGAGGAGGTCACCGACGAGGACATCGCACGCGTGGTGTCCAAGTGGACGGGCATCCCCGTCAACAAGATGCTCGAGGGCGAGCGCGAGAAGCTGCTGCAGATGGAAGAGCGGCTCGGCGAGCGCGTGATCGGCCAGAAGGACGCCGTGATCGCGGTCTCGAACGCGGTGCGCCGCTCGCGTGCGGGCCTGGGCGAGGAGAGCCGTCCGATCGGCTCGTTCCTGTTCCTCGGGCCCACGGGCGTGGGCAAGACTGAATTGGCCAAGGCGCTGGCGGAGTTCTTGTTCGACGACGAGCACTCGATGATTCGGCTCGACATGAGCGAGTACATGGAGAAGCACGCGGTCTCGCGCCTGATCGGCGCGCCTCCGGGCTACGTGGGTTACGAAGAGGGTGGCCAGCTCACCGAGCCGGTGCGCCGTCGGCCGTACAGCGTGATCCTGTTCGACGAGATCGAGAAGGCGCACCCGGACGTGTGGAACGTGCTGCTGCAGGTGCTCGACGACGGGCGGCTGACCGATGGCCAGGGCCGCACCGTGGACTTCAAGAACACGGTCGTGATCCTGACCTCGAACATCGGCTCGCAGCACCTGCTGGGCTCGCACACGGACGAGCAGGCGCGTGAGCTCGTCATGAACGAGCTGCGCAAGGCGTTCCGGCCGGAGTTCCTCAACCGGCTCGACGAGACGGTGTTGTTCCACCGGCTCGACCGCAAGGAGGTGCGCTCGATCGTGGACACGCAGCTCAAGCGCTTCGGGCAGCGCCTGGCCAAGCGCGAGCTGGCGTTCGAGATCAGCGACGAGGCCAAGGACCTGCTCGGCAACCTCGGCTTCGACCCGACGTACGGCGCACGCCCGCTCAAGCGCGCGATCCAGCAGCACCTGGAGAACCCGCTCGCACAGGAGATCCTCGCCGGTCACTACGCCTCCGGCGACTCCATCGTGGTCGAGCTCAAGGACGGGGACTTGGTGTTCGGCAAGCGGGTGGGTCCCACGGCGAAGGTCGAGCGGCCCAACGCTCCAGGCGGTCGCGCCTGACGGTTTCGAAGTAAGGCTCGAAACGACAACGGCCCCGCTCTCCATGCAGGAGGGCGGGGCCGCTTTGTTTCGAAGATGTCCTGCGCTTAGAGCGCCTTGGCGCGGCGCTGCACTTCGATCGCCTGGCTGCGCTGCTCGTGCGTGAGCCGAAGCTCGTAGAGGTCGCCGGAGCGCACGACCTCGACCTTTACGCCCGGAACGGCGAGCGGCGAGCGCTCGTTTGCCGCTCCGCCTGCCGCCAGGCGGTGCACGTCCGCCAGCGTCACGCCGGCCGGCGTGCGAACCAGGAGCTTCGCGCCGGTGGGGATCTGCGCCCACGGGCGGTCCTGCGTGCGATACAGGTTCTTGGCGCCCACAACCTGATAGCCTTCCGCGTTGGCGGAGTCACCGCTCAGCGCGGCGACGAGCCCACTCAGCGGCAGGGCCTTTGCGATGTCAGGAGCGGACGACATCAGAGATACCGTCAGAATACCGGCTCCAAGCACAGGGAGCCAACGCTTCGTCATGGATGTCATGCACCCACTCTGATGGCGTTCGCACGCTGCCGGAATAGGCTGAACTACCCAAGGTTGACGGGCAGAGTACCCAAGGACCCCGTGGACAAGCGCGCGCTCATCATCGAAGACCAGACCACGCTGCGCGAGCTGCTCGGTGAGCTGCTCGGCATCAGCTACGAGGTCGACGCGGCGGGCACGGGCGCCGAGGCGATCGCACTGGTCGCGCGCAAGGCCTACGACATCGTGCTGCTCGACCTGGTGCTGCCGGACACGCACGGCTTCCAGGTGCTCGACGAGCTCAAGCGCGCGCTGCACAAGCCGCGCGTGATCGTGCTGACCGCCCACGCACGGCCCGCGGTGGTGCGCGATGCGACGGCGCGCGGTGCGCACGCCGTGATCACCAAGAGCGCACCGCTGCGCGAGCTACGCGAGGCGATCGATCGCGTGCAGGCCGGAGGACACTACTACTGCAGCGAGACGTCCAAGCTGCTCCAGGACGCGGTCAGCGAGCCCGAGCGCGACGAGCAGCTCACCGAGCGGCAGCGCGAGATCCTGCGTGCGGTGGCCAGCGGCATGAGCACCAAGGAGATCGCAGCCGCGTTCTCGCTGAGCGAGAAGACGGTGGCCAACCACCGCTCGCGGATCATGGACCGGCTCGGCGTGCGCGACGTGGCAGGGCTGACGCGCTTTGCGGTCTCGCTCGGCCTGATCGATCCGGCGCCGTGACACCGCCCGTTCCAGCGCTGTTCCGCAGCATCGCGGAGTACACCTACGACTGGGAGACCTGGCACGACGCGGACGGCGTGGCGCGCTGGATCAACCGTGCGGTCGAGCGCATCACCGGCTACTCGGTGGACGAGTGCCTGCAGTTGTATGAGTACCCGCTCGCGCTCGCGCACGAAGAAGATCGCGCGATCTTGGCCCGCGTGCTGACGGATGCGCGCGCGGGCGGCAGCGGCAACGACGTCGAGTTTCGCGTACGCTGCAAGACTGGGTCGGTGCGCTGGGTAGCCAT
>DASUME010000027.1:0-7281 GCA_036277895.1 Polyangiales bacterium | reverse complement strand
CATTGGGGTCGCCCTGGATCTCGAGGGTAGCCGCGCCCAACGCGGCGGCGCGATCGATGGCGTGCCGAAGCAGCGCACCGCCGTCACCTCGACCGATCCGCGCTGGCTCGACGAACAGGAACGTGAGCTCCATGCGCTCGGGCGAGAGCTGGTCAACCGCGTAGAAGCCTTGCACCGAGCCGCCATCTTCGAGCACGTAGGTGAAGCCAGCGCCGATGTCTGCCGCCGTCAACGTGAGCTCCGCGCGGCAGCACTCCATGAACGCCGCGTCATAACCCCAGTAGGCTTTGGAGCGCATTGCGAGCGCGGTCAGCCGCTCTGCTTCGTCAACTCGTGCGGGTCTGATCGTGGCTCCGACTTCCATGTTTCAGCCAGGCCTTTGAGCCAGATGAACTCGCCCGGTGGAAGTCGTCGCGTGGTGCCGCCGCACTTCTCTAGCGCGTGACCCAGAAACGCAAGAATCCCCGGTCTCTCGACCGAGGGTTCCTACGTGGGCCTTGTTTGCCATTCTCTGCAGAGTTGGCGCGGTGGACGGGACTCGAACTCCGGTCGGCGTGATCGCCCAAATTGCAGTCGGCACTCGGTTTTGCCGCGATCGTGCAGGTCTGGCGCTGGAGTCTCCTCGTAACCTCAGTCCCATCCAGTGTCGTTGGGTCTCACGGATTCGACGGATTTGGGCACCAAGTTGGGCACCGCGTATAGTCGCCTGATGGAGAAGGTCTTCCGCTGGACCACGCCCGAGGACGCGATCGCCGAAGAGGTTCGGTACTGGGCCAGCGTGAGCCCGTCCGAACGCGTAGCTGCCGTCGAGATGCTGAGACAGCGCACCCCTGGAATCTATGGCGACGCTCCCTCCCGACTGGAACGAGTTTATCGGTTTGTTGAACGCCAAGCGCGTCCGGTACCTGATCGTCGGCGCGCACGCACTGGCCGCTAACGGCAGGCCAAGAACGACCCAGGACCTCGACGTGTTCGTCGAACGCACCAAAGCGAACATCGCGCGCCTCGCCTCAGCGCTACGCGCGTTTGGCTTCGCCGATCTCGCCGACGAGTGCAGCCGGTTCGAACAGCCCGAACGCATGGCGACGATCGGCAATCCTCCGCTGCGCATCGACATCATGAACTACATCGACGGTGTCACCTTCCGTGACGCGTGGCGAGGTCGCCTCGTCGCGCAGTTTGGTGATCACCAGGTGGGCTTCCTGGGACTCGACCAACTGCGTACCAACAAGCTCGCTTCGGCGCGCGCGAAGGACTTGGCTGACGTCGCGATCATGGACGAGATGGCGGACGCTACTCGCAGACCCCGAATGCCGTCGAAGAGTCGCCCGACAGCGCCCGCTGCGAAGCCGCGCAAAAGGTGACGCTGGCTCGACCTTCGCGTGGCTGTGTGGATATTTTTATCGGTCATGTCCGAAGAGCAACACCTGGCCAGGATCGATCGCGCGTGGGATCGCGTCAGCCGTGACGGTTGGGTTCCGCGCGCGGTCGAGGGTGTCATCGAGTGGGACCTGCCGAACTCCAAGGCCCGCTGACGCAACACGCGCCCGACGCGCGGTCGGCGACCGGGCGTCCCTCACGCTCGCGAATCCCACAAACGCAAAAACCCCCGGTCTCTCGACCGAGGGTTCCTACGTGGGCCTTTGTTTGCCACTCTCGAGAGAGTTGGCGCGGTGGACGGGACTCGAACCCGCGGCCTCCGGCGTGACAGGCCGGCGTTATAACCGACTTAACTACCACCGCGTGTTGCCTACCGTTTCCGGGTCGGCGACGCGGCAGTTAGTAACTCGGGTCCACCGGGCTGTCAAAACAAGGTTTCCATTTTTGTTACGAATGGGTGTGCGCAGAGGTGCGGGAGGTGACGGGCTGAGCTGGGGTGGACTCGTGGCGGCCGCGAGCTTGCCACCACCGCGGGCGTGTGTTTTCGTGCGTGGCGAGATGGCGATGGCACCGCTCGTCGAGCCCAGCCGTGTGCCGCGCCGCAAGAGCGCGCTCGGCATGCGCATTCCGCTGGCCCTGATCCTGCTCACGGCGGGCTGCGGGTTGATCGCGCACCTGGCGTTCTCGGATGAGCGTGCGCGCGCGGCGTCGAAGCTGGAGGTGCGCGCGCTCGGCCACACGTTGATGCTGGGAGGCGAGGCGCCCGCGCTACAGGCCAAGGCGCTCGCGGGCGCGTTCCTGCGCGAGCCGATCGCGCTCGTGTTCGAGGACCAGAAGGTCACGCGCCCGCGCCAGGAGCTCGGGGTCACGGTCGCGCGGACCGGGCTGGGTGAGCTGCTGCGCGAGGCGGCCGATCCGCGCTCGCCGCTGCGCAAGCTGCACCAGCAGCGTCAGGGCCGCGCACCTCTCACGCTCCCGATCCCCGCGCAGCTCGAGGGCACACGCGCGCAGGCCTGGCTGCGCAGCTTCGCCGCGCGGATCGACACGCCGGCACGTCAGGCACGTATCGACCCGAGCGGCACGATCACACCGCCGAGCCCCGGTCGCCAGCTCGACGTCGAAGCGACGCTCGATGCGCTCCAGGACGCCGTGTTCCGTGGCAACACCGTCGTCACGCCCGTCGTTCGTGCGCTCCCGGCCGAGCCCTCGCTCGCCTTCGAGCAGGTCGATCTCCAGGCGGTGCTGGGCAGCTTCGAGAGTGATGCGGCGCCGGACGATGCCGCGCGCCGCCAGCTGCTCACGCAGATCGCACGCGCGCTCGATGGCGCGTTGATCGCCCCGGGTGCCGTGCTCGACTTCGCCGCGCAAGCGGGCCTGACGCGCGGCATGGCGCCGCTCGCGATGGGCCCCGTCTCGCTGGAGGGCGACCGCGCGGAGGCCGCGTTCACACAGGTGGCCGGCGTGGTCTACGCGAGCGCGTTGTTCGCCGGGCTGCCGGTGCTCGAGCAGCACCCGCGCGCGAGCCCGCTCGCGAGCATGGAGCTCGGCCTGGAGAGCTTGGTCGACGCCCAGCACAACCTGCGCGTTCGAAATGATCGCAGCGTTCCGATCGCGCTGACGGTCAGCGTGCGCGACGGCCGCGTGCGCGCCGCACTGCGCGGGCCCGCCTCCGAGGCGCGTGAGGTCGAGCTCTCGCGCCTGGTCGAGGTCGCCGCGCCCTTCCCCGAGATCGAGCGCCCCGAGGCCGGCATGGCGCAGGGCGCGCGCGCGGTGATCCAGCGCGGCCTGCCCAGCCTGCACGTCTCGCTGCTGCGCACCATCCGAGGCCCCAACGTCGAACCCAGCGAGCACACCGAGCGCGACGTCACCTACTTGCCCACGGCGCGCGTGGTGAAGGTGGGCACGGGCGGCGCGGGCGGCGCCACCGTCAAGGCCGACACGCGCCCCGAGTACCTGGCCGACGAGCACCTCGCGCTGACCATGCGGCCCGGCTTCGAGCTGCCGGAGGAGACTGCCCGCCGCGTGGGGCGCACCGGCACCCCGGGCTGGACGAGTCGTGATATCCGTTAAGGGATGAGTCTCGCCAACAAGCAGGTCGTCGTCGGCATCGCCGGCGGTATCGCGGCGTTCAAGGCCGTCGAGCTGGTGCGCGAGCTGCAGCGACGCGGCGCCAAGGTGCGCGTGGCGCTCACGCAGACGGCGGCGCACTTCGTGGGTCCGGTCACCTTCACGGGCCTCACGGGCACCCCACCCGTGATCGACATCTGGGACGCCAACTACGCCGGCGAGGTGCACGTGGAGCTCGCGGCCTGGGCGCACGTGATCGTGGTGGCGCCCGCGACGGCGAACCTGCTCGCGCGCTCCGCCGCCGGCATGGCCGACGACGCCGTGCTCGCCACGCTGCGTTGCTTTGACGGCCCCGTGCTCTACGCGCCCGCGATGCACCACCGCATGTGGCGCTCGCCGGCCACGCAGCGCGCCGTGGCGAACTTGAACGCCGACGGCGCGAGCTTCGTGGGCCCCGTGCACGGCAAGCTGGCGAGCGGCGAGGAAGGCATGGGCCGCATGAGCGAGCCGCTAGCGATCGCAGACGCCACCGAGGCGCTGTTCAGCACGCAGCGGCGCGACTTGCTCGGGCTGCACGTCCTGATCACCGCGGGCCCCACGGTCGAAGATCTCGATCCGGTGCGCTACCTGAGCAATCGCTCCAGCGGGCGCATGGGCTACGCGATCGCCGAGCGCGCTGCCCTGCGCGGTGCGCGCGTCACGCTCGTGAGCGGGCCCGTGCAGATCGCGCCGCCCGCCGGCTGTGAGCTGGTCTCGATCCGCTCGGCGCGCGAGCTGCAGCACGCCGTGCAAGAACGCCGCGCCGACGTCGACGCGATCATCGCCACGGCAGCCGTCGCCGACTATCGCCCCGTCAGCGCGGCGGAGCACAAGCTCAAGAAGTCCGATCGCATGACGCTCGAGCTGGTGAAGAACCCGGACATCCTGGAGGAGCTCGGCCACACGCGCACCGGTGCGCGCCCGGTGTTGGTCGGCTTCAAGCTGGAGACGCAGAACCTGCTCGGCTACGCGCGCGAGATGCTGGTCAAGAAGCGCGTCGATCTGGTGGTGGCCAACGAGGCGCGCGACGGCCTCGGCGGCGACGACAACGTCGCCACGCTGGTCGACGCCAAGAGCGACACCGCGCTCGGCAAGCTCAGCAAGCGCGAGCTCGCCGACCGCATCCTCGATCGCGTGTTCTCGCTAGCGACGCACGGCTAGCGCGAAGCGTTCGCTGGGATCAGCGGATCGCGTCTACGTCGCCCGCGCCGACGCGCACGATCTCGGGCTCGGGCCCGCTGAGATCGACGATCGTCGACGGGACCACGCCGCAGTACCCTGCGTCGAGCACCAGCTCGATGCCCTTGAAGCGCTCGACGATCTCGGCCGGGTCGTTGAGCGGCTCTTCACCGCGGTAGCTCGCGCTCGTGCTCACCAGCGGCATGCCCAGCTCCGCGACCAGCGCGCGCGGCACCGCGTGGTTGGGCACGCGGATGCCGATCGTCTTGCGCTTGCCCGTGAGCAGCATGCGCGGGACCTCCTTGGTGGCCGGCAAGATGAACGTGTACGCGCCCGGCAACAGCCGCTTGAGCAGCCGGTACTGCGGGTTCTCGATCGTGGCGTACTTCGCGATGTCGCTCAGGTCCGCGCAGATCAGCGTGAGCAGCTGCGAGTCGTCCTTGCCGGTGAGGTGGAAGATGCGATCGATCGCGCGCTTCTGGCCGAGCGCGCAGCCGATGCCGTAGACGGTGTCCGTCGGATAGACGATCACCTCACCCTGGCGCAAAGCCTCCGCCGCACGCGCGATCTTGCGTGGCTCCGGGTGTGCGGCGTTGACTTCCAGCTGCACCGATCAGCTCGACTGCGCGTGCAGCATCTTCTTGGTCGAGCCGTCCTCGAACAGCACGTCGATGGCGCCGTCCGGGGTGACGTTCTTGACCTGTCCGACGCCGAACTTTGCGTGCACGAACCACTCGCCCAGGCTGTAGCGGTGCGCGCGATCGTACGGGCGCGAAGTAACGCGGCGCTCGGCCACGTCGCTCACGCTCAGCGTCTCGGCGGTACGCTTGCGCGCACCGGTGGCCGCCGTGCGCGGCTTGGAGGACGCGAGCTTGCGCGGTGCAGGCCCGCTCTCCACACGCACTGGCGTGGGCTCCGGCGCGCTCTGCGCGAGCCGCCCCACCAGCCGACGCGCCGAAGCGGTCACACCGGCGCGCGGATCACAGACGCGCACCAGCTCCACGCGTGCGGGCCGACCGGTCGCGAGCGAGTGCTCGTGATAGCGGTGCGCGGCGCGCACGATGGCGGCGAGGCGTTCCTCCGGAGGTGCGGCCTTGGGGCCGTCGCCGAGCGCACCGAAGCCGACGCTCACCGAGCCGTTGCTGCCCGCGATCTCGAGCACACGCTCGACCGCCTGTTCGAGCAGCTTCAGCGAAGGCGCGTCGGCTTGTTGCGCGTCGACCTCGGGGCCGCGCGAGGCGACCCAGAGCAGGTAGTTGCAATGCAGCTTGCCCGGGTGCAGACGGACCGCATCGCCGATCTCTATCTGGCCGCCATGCTTTTCACGCTGCGCATCGAGCGCGGCGCGAAGCCCGGAGCCATAGGTGTCGAGCAACACGCGGTCGGGTCCAGGACCCGGCCAGAGCTGCAGATCAGTCGCTCCGTCGTGCACCAGGACTTCGACGCGTTGACTGGAAGGAAGCGAGAGCAGCGCGGCATTTGCCCAGTAGATATCCATACGAGCTGGCGACTGGTAGCACACGCTGGCGGAGCACGCAGGCGAAGCATCCGTGCTTGCGACGCGCTTCGCTTCACGTCACCATGCGCGACCTACCATGAGCGGCAAAAACAGCACGTCTCCGTTCATCGTCCTGACTTCGGTGCTCGATGCTGAGGCACGCCCGGCCTCGATCACGCGCGCTCATGGCGAAGCCTTCGACCGCTTGCTTCCGGCCACCGCCAAGCACCAGATCGCGGGAGTCGATCTGGTCGAGCTGCCGATCCACCACGCCGCACACGTGGCCGTGCGCAAGCACCTCGGCCTGCCGGAAGATTCGGCCGGCATCTACGACGTGTTCCCGCTCGCGGCCTCGCTCGATCCCGCGGTGCGCAAGGCGGCCGCGCAGTTCCTCGCCGCCGAGTCGCTGTGGAACCTCGACGCGCAGGGAATCTTCGGCAAGCAGGTCCTGAGCGTGAAGCTCGACCTGCCCAAGGGTTGGGATCGTGATCCCAAGGCCGTGCACCAGAAGTTGGTGGAGGCCGGTGCGCTCGAGCTCACGCCCGAGGCGCTCGAGACCTACAAGGCGATCAAGAGCGCGTTCAGCGCGAAGTGAGCCGCTGCGCCTTCAAAAAGGCCGGCACCGAGCCCACGAGCGGCGTCAGCGTCTTGCGTTGACTCACCCACGGCGTGCCCGCGATCGCGAGCCGCCAGGGTGCGTCGCGGTGCACAGGCTCGGCGTAGTCGATGCCCACGCGCGGGCCGACCAGCACGTCCTTCACCTGCGGCGCGTCCCACAGCGCGAGGCCGCCGCGGCGGAACAGCGTGGCGCCGCTGTGGCTGCGATCGAGCCCCAGCGCGGCCGCGACCTTGCCGGGTCCGGTGAGCAGCACGGGGCCGTCCTTGTCGCCGCGTCGCGCGCGCACGATGGGCATGCCCTCGAGCACCTCGCAGGCGCGCACCAACACTGCCGCGGGCTCGCCGACGCGATCGGTGACGAGGTTGAGCATCAGGTGCATGCCGTACACGAGGTACACGTACGCGTGCCCGGGTGGCCCCCACATCGGCGCGTTGCGGTCGGTGCGGCCGAAGCGCGCGTGGTTCGAGGTGTCGCCCGGGAACCGGTACGCCTCGACCTC
>DASUME010000026.1:0-13639 GCA_036277895.1 Polyangiales bacterium | reverse complement strand
ACCAGGTTGCGCAGCGCGTCGAGCCCCATCGTGTCCGCGATCGCGTCGAGCAGCGTGACGTACGCCTCCACGTCCACCCAGTCGTGGTGCGTCACGGCATCGAGCCACTCGGCCTCGCGCGGCCCCCGCTGCGCGAAGCGTGCCCGCACGTGATCCCAGATGTCACGCTCCACCAACGACGCGCGGTAGGACGTCAGCACGCCGCCCGCGATCATGCCGAGCCGAGCCGGCGCGGGCACGGCCTCGATCACGGCCGGGCCCTCGAGCGTCGCGCGGGCGTGCACGCCGTGCACGCTTTCAACGGCGTCTTCCATCTCGCTTCAGCCCCCCTACCCGCGGAGCGTGGACCGATTTGGGAGAGCTGAAAAGTGCAGGGCAGCTTGCGCCGCGTACGATTTGTTCGGGCTAGTGCGCGGCGAGTACGACGCGGAAGACGTTGTGCTGCGCGCGCTCGATCGACGTCAGCGAAGCGGGCAGTGCTTGCGCCAGAACGTTGGCCGCGAACAGCGCCGCGACGCGACCGTAGCGCCCCTCGGAGCGCCCCTTCACTGCCATCTGCCCCTCGAGCGTGAACGCGAGCTGACCGAGCTCCGGCGACACCGCCTTGCCCTGGTCTTCGACCTCGATCACGACCTCGTTGCCCTCGTGCACAGCGCGCAGCGAGACCGCGCTGCGTGGCGCGTGCTGGTGCCCGTTGCTCACCAGCAGCTCGAGCAGGCGCTCCAGCGCGTCGCCCCCCTGCACGCGCACGGCGGGGATCGGGTGCTCGATCTCGAACGCGCCGTAGCGCACGCGCTCGCGCAACCGCGCGAGGCAATCGCTGAGCGGCTCCAGGCGCGCGCCCAGGGCGCTCTTGCCGTTGGCCCAGCGACCGATCCAGGCCAGCTGATCGAGCCCCTTCTGCAGCTCGTACAGCGCCTGCTGCGCGTCCTTCAGCGCGTCCCGCAGCTCGTCGCGGTCCACGTCCGGGTCGTCGAGCACCTCGTCGACGAAGCCGATGTTGGCGCCCAGGGTCGCGGCCGGGTTGCGCAGGTCATGCACCACCAAACCGACCAAGGACTCGAGCACCGCTGGCTTGATCTCTGGCACCTCACCCTCCCGCGAGCGACTCGACAGAGTAGCCCGGAAGCATACAGGGGCTCAGCGCTTGCGAGCTTTTTCTTTGCGGGCGAGCTCGGCGCGCGCGGCCTTTGCGCCGTACACGAAGCCGAGCGCGAAGCCGATCAGCAGGATGCCCGGGATGTACAGGACGTGCGCAGCCGAAGGCATCAGCCCGGCCGTCCGGCACGCTCGACCGCACGCGCGAGCCGCTCCAGCTCTTCGCCGTTCTTGCGCTGCAGCAGCCCCAGCCGCGCCACGTAGGCGCACAGCACGACCAGAATCGTACCGTAGGCGGCGATCAGCAGCGGCCCACCCGGCACGTCTTCCTTCACGTTGCCCTGCACGGCCTGGAAGGTCGCGGAGCGGCTCTCCGCGGCGTCTTCCTGCGCCACCGCGACGGCGCTGCTCAACAGTAGGCCCAGCCCCAGCGCCCACGCCCTGATCGGTCTCATCCCTGTTCCTCCAACAGCCCGTGCTCGGCGGCATCCAGCTCGAGCGTCAGCACACGCTGACGATCGCGCTCGATGCGCGCGCGCGCCCAGATCAGCACGATCGACAGCGCCGTCATCGCCGCGCAGCCGAGCAGCAGCGCGGTCAGCATGTCCGGGTGCAGCCCTCCCCCCTTCTTGGTGATCACCGTGGGGTGTTGGCCGCGCCACAGCTGCACGCTGTAGTGGATGATCGGCATCAGCGGGCCACCGAGCAGGCCCAGGCCCGCGGCAAAGCGGCGCTCGGCCTCGCCGGTCGCACCCAGGTTGCGGAGCAACAGGTACGCCACGTAGATCATTCCGATCAGCAGCGCGGTGGTGATGCGCGGGTCCCAGGTCCAGTACGTGCCCCACGCCTTGCGGCCCCAGAGCGAGCCGGTGACCAGCACGATCAGGCAGAAGATCGAGCCCACCTCGGCGCCGCCCACGGCCCATGCTTCCCAGGCGTCGCTGCGCTTGATCAGGTACATCGCGCTGCCGATCACGCACACTCCAAAGCCCACGTACATCGCGTACGCACTCGGCGCGTGGAAGTAGAAGATCTTCTGCACGACGCCCATCTGCAGCTCGTTGGGCGCCACGAAGAAGCTCCAGTACAAGGTCACCGAGAGCAGCAGCGCCGCGACGGCGGCGAGCACGATGTACCCGAGGTCACGCTTCGTGTTGGGGGCAGTGGTCATGGTCGCGTGCACGCAACGTACTGCGAAGCTAGACCCTGTGGTAGTCCCTTGCGCCGAACCTACCAGCCTCTCCCGTTGAGTTCCGCTGCACTGACGCGCATCGATGGTGCGGCGCAGGCCCTCGCGGGCAAGTTCACGCCGCGCATGTTGGCCGAGTCCGTCTCGGCGCTGAGCCGGGTCTACACCCGCGACCGCGGCCAGCTCGGTCAGCTCGACAAGAGCAGCCTGCTCGCGCGTGCCGGCTTCTTCTTCCCGCGCGACCTGGCCAAGGTCTTCGGCCCGCTCGACGAGCTGCTGCACAGCGGCGCGTTCCCGGCCGGCGAGACGCTGCGCGTGCTCGACCTCGGCGCCGGCATGGGCGCGACCAGCTTCGGGCTCGCGCGCTGGCTGCGCGCCCGGGCCCAGCCCGTGAACCAACTGCGCGTGGTCGCGCTGGAGCAGAACGCCTCCGCGCTGCGCGGGTTCAACGCCTTTGCCAAGGCGTTGCACGGCCTCGACGAGCTCGTTCCAGTGGATCTGGACGCGCGCGCCGAGGATCTGCGCAGCCTGCGCAACGAGCACGGCTTCCAGCTCGTGCTGTTCGGCTTCGTGCTCAACGAGCTGTTCGCCGACGCCGACGATCGCGTGGCGCGGCGCGCCAAGCTCGTGCGCGAGGCCTACGAGCAGCTGAGCCCGGACGGCGCGCTGATCATCCTCGAGCCCGCGCTCAAGGAGACCACGCGCGAGCTGATGCAGCTGCGCGATGCCCTGGTCGATCTCCCGATCGTCGCGCCCTGTCTGCACGGCCAGGGCTGCCCGATGCTCACCGCGGAGCGCGACTGGTGCCACCAGGAGCTGCCGTACGCCCTGCCGCCCGCACTCGCGGAGGTCGCGCAGGCGGCCTCGCTGCGCTGGGAGGGGCTCAGCTACTCGTCGCTCGTGCTGTCGCGCAAGGCGCCCACACGCGAGCCCGGCTTGTGGCGCGTGGTCAGCGATCGCCTGGCGACGAAGGGCAAGCTCGAGCTGTACGGGTGTGGTCAAGGCGAGTACACGCGCTTCACCCAGCTCAACCGTAAGGCGACGCCCGAGAACCACGCCTTCACGCACGCCGAGCGCAGCGACATCCTGCGCATCGAGGGCGGCGGCCCACGCATCGAGGCCGAGACGAAGGTCGAACGACTCTGACGCCGTCGATGGCAAGATCGTTCGCATGCGCAAGACCTGCCTGCTCTGCCTCGCGTTGCTCGCCTGCGGCGACGACGAAAGCTCCGGCCTCGAGCTCGACGAACGCCGCTTCATACTGCAGTCCGGCCGCGAGGCGGTCGCAGGCACCAAGCCGACGCTCACCTTCGACGAAGGCGAGCTCGGCTACTTCGGCGGTTGCAACGCCAAGGGCGGCCCCTTCTCGATCACGGGCGGCAAGCTGCTCGTGAAGGAGCTGACGAGCGATGCGGCGGCCTGCGAGCCCGCGCCCAGCGCGCAGGACGAGTTCTTCGCGTCGTTCCTGATCTCGAGCCCCACGTTCGCGCTCGACGGCGCGACGCTCACCTTGACCGGGGGCGGCGCGACGCTCGTGTTCGTCGAGGCGCCGTGATCACTCCTCGCCGCGCAGCTTGCTCAGGCGCTCCTTGATGCGCGCCTCGAAGCCCACTTGCTTCGGCTCGTAGTAGCGCTTGCCGCCGAGCTGATCGGGCAGGTAGGTCTCGCCGCGCACGTAGCCACCGTGATCGTGCGCGTACTGGTAGCCATCGCCGTAGCCCCACTGCTTCATCGCCTTGGTGGACGCGTTGCGTAGCTTCATCGGCACCGGCAGCGCGCCGTGCTCGCGCACGTCCGCCTGCGCGGCGGTCCAGGAGCGATAACTCGCGTTCGACTTCGGCGCGCAGGCCAGGTAGTGGCAGCACTGCGCGAGCGCGAACATGCCCTCCGGCATGCCGAGCCGCTGGAACGCCTGATCGGCGGCGATCGTCTGCTGCAGCGCGCTCGGATCGGCGAGCCCCACATCTTCACTCGCGAAGATGATCATGCGCCGCAGCACGAACAGCGGCTCGTCGCCGGCCTCCAGCATGCGCATCATCCAGTAGATCGCGGCGTCCGGATCGGAGCCGCGCATCGACTTGATGAACGCGCTGACGACGTTGTAGTGCTCCTCGCCGCTCTTGTCGTAGAGCAGCGTGCGCGCCGACAGCGCCTCCGTCACGTGCTCCGCGAGCAACACCTTCGAGCCTGCGTCCGACGCGTGCTTCACTGCCAGCTCGAGCACGTCGAGCGCACGCCGCGCGTCGCCCCGCGCGCCCTCCGCGAGCCCGAGCAGCACCTCGCGCGCGGCGTGGATCCCGAGCAACCCGAGGCCACGTTCGCTGTCGCTCAACGCGCGCCCGAGCAGCTCGCTCAAGTCGTCGGGCGCTAGCCCCTCGAGCCGAAACACGCGCGCGCGTGACAACAACGCCGCGTTGACCGCAAACGAGGGGTTCTCGGTGGTGGCGCCGATCAGCGTGATCGTGCCGCGCTCCACGTGCGGCAGCAGCGCGTCTTGCTGCGCCTTGTTGAAGCGATGAATCTCGTCGACGAACACCGTCGTGCGCTTGCCGTAGATGCGCTTCTTCTCGCCCGCGGCCTTGAGGATCTCGCGCAGCTCCGGCACACCGCCGAGCACGGCGCTAAAGGCGACGAACTCCGCGCGCGTCTCGTTGGCGACCACCTGCGCGAGCGTGGTCTTGCCGGTGCCGGGGGGGCCCCACAGGATCAGCGACGGCACGCGGTCGTGCGCGATCGCCTCGTAGAGCAGCTTGCCCGGCGCGATCAGGTGGCGTTGCCCCACGATCTCGTCGAGCGTGCGCGGCCGCATGCGGTCGGCGAGCGGCCCGGTGTTGGTGCTGCGCTCGGCGTGATCGAAGAGATCCACAGCGCAGGGTGTAGCACCCGCGCTTCAGTCCTTCTTGCTCTTGGACTCGACCATCTCGCGCAGGGCGTCAAGCGTCTCGAACGGCAGCTTGCGCGCGTAGCGCCGGGCGGAGAAATCCGGCACGTTGCCCCCGATATCGACCTCGACCTGGTAGAGCACGTTCGTCTTGCCGGGCGTGTCCTGCCAGATCCGGAAGAACCCGGTCAGCTTCGGAATGCGCACCACACGCCGCGGCACGGGCACCATCTCCTCGTACTTCGGCTCCCGGGTCTCGCGGAAGCGGAAGGTCACCGCCGTGCGCTGCGGCGTGTAGCGATAGACGATGTCGAGCAAGACGTCGCGATCCTTCACGGGCCAGCGGGCATTGATGCGGTTGTAGAGGATGCCGTGCTCCTCGCTCAGGCGCTCCACGATGCGCGACTCGTCGCAGTTCCACATCCAGTCGGTGTGCTGCGTCGTATCGAGCACGAACGCCAAGATCTCGTCGACGCTGGCGTCGATGGTCGTGACCGCACGAAAGCCCGGCAGGTCCTGGCCAGGGATGTCGAGGCTCCAGACCTTGATCCCCTCGTCATCCTCCACCAACACCCAGTTCGGCTGCGACGAGGCGTGCACGTGAGGCACCGCCACCGCAACCGTCAGCAGGCTCGCGCACAGTGCGCACGCCATCCACACGCGGGGCCACTTTCTCCGGGGCATGTCCACACACTTACCGGTACAGCGACCGGCCATCAATAGATTGCAGTTGACCGCAGCAACCTTAACTGCGGTTGGGGGCGCCTAGCTTAGGGGCGCGACGCCCCCCATGTGTGGAAATAGAGCACGCTCACGATTGTCTTCGCGTCTTCGATCTCGTTACGCGAGATACGCGCGACCACCTCGTCGAGCGCGAGCGGTTGAACCTCGATCTGCTCCGACGGATCCAGGCGCTGCTGCGTCGCCACGAGGCCGCGCGCGACGAACGCGAACATGCGCTCGTCACTCACGCCTGGCGTCGGATAGAAGCTCAGCAGCGGCGTCACCGTTTGCGCGCGGTAGCCGGTCTCCTCTTCCAGCTCGCGGACCGCACAAAGGGCCGGGTCTTCGTCGCCCTCGCGCGTGCCGGCGCACAGCTCGAGCAGCGTCTTGCCCACGGCAAAGCGGTGATTGCGGATCATCACGATCCGGCCATCGTCCAACACAGGTACGACCACCACCGAGCCGGGGTGCACCACCATCTCGCGCAGCTCTTCGCGCCCGTCGCTGCGAGGCACACGCCGCTGCTCGACCCGCACGCGCCGCCCGATCACCAAGCCGTCGTCCGTCATTGCGCGAGCCTACCTTGACTCCGCGCGCTCGCTACCTCACGCATCACAGCCCATGGGCAAGCCAGTCGTGTACGAGCCAGGCCAGATCGCCACCACCTTCCGCCACACGGTGGCGTTTTACGAGACCGACGCGATGGGCATCGTCCATCACTCGAACTACGTTCGCTACTTGGAGCTAGCCCGCGTGCAGTACATGGCCGAGCACGACCGACCGTACCTCGAGTACGTCGCGCGGGGCTTCCACATGCCGGTGACGCGGGTCTCGGTCTCCTACAAGAAGGCATGCCGCTTCGCCGACGCGATCGACATCACTTGCTGGCTGACCTGGGCGCGGCACGCGTCCTTCGGCTTCGCGTACCGGCTGGCCGTCGGGGGGCAGCTCGCCTGCACGGGTGAGAGCGATCACGCGATCATCGATCGCGAGAGCCGCCCCGTGCGGCTCCCGCCGGACATGCGCGAGCGCATGCATCGCCACCTGGGCATCGACGAGGAAGACGCATGACGGATGTGCGCGAGGAAATGGTTCGGATCATCGAGGAGCTGTATCGCCTGCAGCTGATCACGTCGACCGGTGGCAACGTGAGCGCGCGGCATACGCCTGGCGCGCAGGAGGCGTTCATCACGCCCTCGGCGTCTTTCAAGGGCAAGGTCACGCCCGCGACCTTCGTGCGTATCGATCTCGAGGGCGAGGTGCTGGAGCCTCACCCCGCCAGGCCCTCCAGCGAGACTCCGATCCACGTCGCGATCCTGCGCGCGCGGCCGGACATCCAGGCCGTGGTGCACGTGCACGCGCCGCGCGCGACCACGCTGGTGAACGCGGACCTGCCGTTCCTGCCCATCTCGACCGAGTCCGCCTTCCTCGCCAAGATCGGGCGGATTCCGTTCGTGGTACCCGGCACGCCGGCGCTGGCGAGCGCGATCGTCGACGCTTTGGGTCAGGGCTGGGCGGTGTTGATGCAGAACCACGGCCTGATCGTCGCCGCGCGCTCGCTGCGCCGCGCCGCCGATATCGCGCAGATCGTCGAGCGCACAGCGGACATCATCCTCGGCTGTTACTCCGCCGTCGGTCGTCCACCGCCGGTGCTGCCTCCGGAGCTGGTCGCCGAGTTGAGCTCCAAGGAAGATCTGATGGCCTAGTCTGCCGCGTTCGCGGTACTTACTTTCTCAGCGACGCTCACGACGTCCCCAAATCGGCGTGGGCGCTCACGGTTGCTGCTGATCTTCTGGGCAGATTCGGGCACTATCCGCCCAGCTTGCCCGCGCGGGAACAGACCGCGCGCTATCGCCCCTGGATCACCTCGCGCGTGCAGTACCCCATGGCCACCGAGAACCGCCGCCGTCGACTCCGCGAACATAGCGAGCCGTCGGACCCTCTGGAGACGGGGGCCCGCGCGCGACTGACCGACTCGTCTGCCGTGCTGGAGCGCAGCGCAGCCCAGCTTCGCTCGCGCGCCGAGGAACCGCTCGCTTCGGCGGGCGCACGGGCGCGTGCGAGCCGGCCGAGCATTCGCCCTTCGGCCTTCGGCATCCCGCGCCAGCGCAGCTCGGACCCGGCCGCCATGACCACGGTCGTCGAGCGGCCGTCTGCGCGTCCGTCGCTGCCGCCCACGCCGAGCGAGCCGCCGCGCGTCTCGCAGACGGTGCGCAAGAAGCAGCCGAGCCCGGACCGCCCCGCCGTGACGACGGATATCGAGGAGCTACTGCCGATCTCGCAGGGCGTGAAGAGCCTGCCGCGTCCGCCCAAGCTGCCCACCTTCGAGGCGCCGCAGCTGCCGGCCCCCACCACGCGGCGCTTTCCGGTGATGAGCCTGAGCATCTTCGCGGTCGTGCTGGGCGCCAGCCTCGCACCGCTCGCCCACTACCGCGGTGAGCGCGGCCCGAGCCCGGTCACGCACGAGCTGACGGGCATGCGCGAAGTCGACTGGGGCTCGCTGGCTCCGTTCGCACACGAGCCCGCGCTCTGGGGTGAGCCCACGCCCTCGCGCGAGCGCCTGCTCGCAGAGGGTGAGCGCGCGCTCGGTGCCGGGGATGCCGCGGCCGCCGAGGCTGCATTCGTACAGGCCCTCTCGTTCGGGATCGAGGACCCGAACGCGGCCTTCGGCCTCGCGCGTGTTCGGCTCGCGCAGGGTGATCTGCAAGGCGCGCGCGGCTGGGCCGAGGCCGCGCAGCGACGCCGCCCGCAGGAAGCGCTGTACCGTAGCTTCCTCGAAGACTTGCGCGCCCAGCGCCGACGCTGAGCTTACGCGCGCAAGCACCTCTCCCCAAGGTTCATTTTGCAGGCGAAACACCGCCGCGATCGCTGTTCGAAACAGAACGGCGATAGGTGCCCCACGATTCGGGTTTGCGCTCGGGTCGAGGAGGCAGCTTGCCGGGACTCGAAGATACGCAGACCGCCTTGAACATCGTCTGGACGATGATGGCGGCGTTCTTGGTGATGTTCATGCAAGCGGGCTTCGCGCTGGTCGAGAGCGGGCTCACGCGGGGCAAGAACGTCGCCAACACGATGGCCATGAACTTCCTCGTCTACTCGATCGCCATGCTCGGCTACTGGGCCGTGGGCTTCGGGCTGCAGATGGGCGGCGTCGGTCCGCTCGCCACGCTGGGGGGCGACAGCTCGCTCTCGCGCGAGTTCACGGTGACCGTGCTCGAGCGCCAACATGGCCTGTTCGGCGGCGCCGGCTTCTTCCTCTCGCCGCAGGTGTTCACGCCCGGCGTGGCCGCGATGTTCTTCTTCCAGGCGGTGTTCTGCGCCACGGGCACCACGATCCCCACGGGCGCGCTCGCAGAGCGCTGGAAGTTCGCGTCGTTCGTGCTGTTCAGCTTCGTCGTCTCGATGGTGATCTACCCCGGGTTCGCGAACTGGGTCTGGGGCGGCGGCTGGTTGTCCTCGCTCGGGCGCAACTTCGGCTTCGGCCACGGCCACGTCGACTTCGCGGGCAGCTCGGTGGTGCACCTGACCGGCGGCGTGCTCGCACTGGTGGGCGCACAGGCGGTCGGGCCGCGGCTCGGCAAGTTCGGGCCGAACGGGCTCGTGCGCGCGATCCCGGGCCACAGCGCGCCCCTGGTGGTGCTCGGCACCTTCGTGCTCGCGTTCGGCTGGTTCGGCTTCAACGCGGGCTCGACCCTGTCCGGCATGGACGGCCGGCTCGCGATCGTCGCCGTCAACACGGTGCTCTCGTGCGCGGCGGGCGCGTTCGCGGCCTGCCTCTACACCTGGGCGCGCTTCGGCAAGCCCGACCTGAGCATGATGTGCAACGGCCTGCTCGCGGGTGCGGTCGCGATCACCGCCCCGTGCGCCTTCGTCAGCACCTTCTCGGCGGTCGTGATCGGCGCGATCGGCGGCGTGCTGGTGGTCGCCTCCACCCTGTACGTCGAGCACGAGCTGCGCGTCGACGACCCGGTCGGCGCGATCTCGGTGCACGGCGTGAACGGCGCCTGGGGTGTGCTCGCGCTGGGCCTGTTCGCGGACGGCACCTACGGCGACGGCATCAACGGCGTCTACGGTCCGGTGCGCGGCCTCTTCTACGGCGACGCCGGCCAGCTGGTCGCGGAGCTGATCGGGATCTCCTCCAACATCCTATTCGTCGGCTGCACCGGCTGGGTGACCCTGAAGGTGATCGACAAGCTGGTCGGAAACCGCGTGTCGTACGCGGACGAGCAGCGCGGCCTGGACGTCTCCGAGCTCGGACTCGAGGGGTACCCGCCCCAGGACGAGCTAGTGCTCCCGCTAACCCCGCGTCCGCGCCGAGATTCGATAGAGACGGACTTGATGGGGCTGCGCTTCCCGGCGGAGTGAGGTGGTGTCCTCGCTCACGTTGGCAACGTGGGCGAAACAACCCTCCGGTCGAATGGGTGGAAACGGCTGGAAATTACTTACTCGCGAGAAACTTCAAAGAAACAACGCACCGCTAGTTTCGCGTCAGCGTGGAGGTTGGTCGATGAATATAGATAGTGCCGATACTGCATGGGTGCTGGTTTCCGCCGCTCTAGTCCTATTGATGACCCCGGGTCTGGCGCTGTTCTACGGCGGCATGGTCCATAGCAAGAACGTGTTGTCGACGTTCATGCACAGCTTCGTGGCGATGGGCATCCTGACCATCCAGTGGGTCGCCTTCGGGTACTCGTTGGCGTTCGGCACCTCGCACGGCGGGTTCATCGGTGGGCTCGACTTCGCCTTCCTCAATGGCGTCGGCCTCGGCGCGGTCTCCGAGACCGTGAAGATCCCGCAGCTCCTGTTCATGGCGTTCCAGATGATGTTCGCGGTCATCACGCCGGCGCTCATCTCGGGCGCCTTCGCAGAGCGTGTGAAGTTCTCGACGTACATCGTGTTCTCCCTGCTGTGGGCGACCCTGGTCTACGACCCGGTCTGCCACTGGGTCTGGAACGCGGACGGCTGGCTGCTCAAGCGCGGCGCGCTCGACTTCGCGGGCGGCACCGTCGTGCACATGACGGCTGGCTTCAGCGCGCTCGTGTTCGCCATCGTGATCGGCAAGCGCAAGCGTCCCGCGCCGCCGCACAACCTCACCATGACGCTGCTCGGTGCGGGCCTGCTGTGGTTCGGCTGGTTCGGCTTCAACGCCGGTAGCGCGCTCGCCTCGGGCGGCCTCGCGGTGCTCGCGCTCGTCAACACGCACATCGCGGCCGCCGTCGGCGCCGTCGCCTGGGCGATCGTCGAGTACCTGAAGCAGGGCAAGGCCACCGCGCTCGGCATCGCGTCGGGTCTCGTAGCGGGCCTGGTCGGCATCACGCCGGCGGCGGGCTTCGTGAGCCCGATGTCCGCGGCCGTCATCGGCGGCGCGGCCGGCGTCGTCTGCTTCGGCGGCGTCATGCTCAAGTCCAAGCTCGGCTACGACGACGCACTCGACGCGTTCGGCGTGCACGGCGTGGGCGGTCTGCTCGGCGCGCTCCTCACCGGCGTGCTGGCTTCCTCGGGCTGGAACTCGGCCGTCACCGTGCAGGGCGCAGAGCTGGTCGTCGAGCAGGCGATCGGCGCCGGCGTCACGGCCATCTACTCGATCGCCGTCACGTTCGTGCTCCTCAAGGTGCTCGATGCGACCATGGGCCTGCGCGTCGAGGAAGACGTCGAGCGCGAGGGTCTGGACGTCAACCTGCACGGCGAGCAGGGCTACATCCTCGGTGGCGAGGGTGGCATGCTCGCGGGTGAAGAGGGCGCAGCGCACGGTCATGCCGTGGCGCACTCGGCTCCCGTCGTCAGCGCGACCTGATCGCGATCCGCTAACCACGTGAGGGCCCGGGCAGCAATGCCCGGGCTTTTTACGTTAGGGAGACGTAGGGCGGAAAAGAGGCGAGTGCCGCTGGAGTGAGGTAGGCGGCATCCGGCGCGGCAAGACTGAGTGGACCGATCACGCGCACGCGCACGGAAAACGACTACGTGCGGTCGAGCACGTGCAGGACGACGACGTGCTCGACCCCACGAACACGTCCTCGTGCGCGTGCGCGTGATCGATCCATGCGGTCTTGACTGACCGCCCGAAGGTCTTGCCCCACTCCAGCAGCACTCGCCTCTTTTCTGCCCCACGTTTCTTGGTCACCGCCCGGCGTCACTTGTGCAGCCGATCCCGCCGCGCGATACCTGCCCGGTGATCGTCGTAGTCGCCGAGAAGCCCTCAGTCGCCCGGGACATCGCCCGGGTCCTGGGAGCCCGTGAGCGCGCGGACGGCGCCCTGCGCGGCAACGGGTACGTCGTGACGTGGGCGATCGGGCACCTGGTGGCGCTCGCGCAGCCCGAGCAGATCGATCCGCGCTGGAAGGGCTGGCGCTTCGAGGCGCTGCCGATGTTGCCGCGCGACTGGCCGCTCACCGTGCTCGACAACACGCGCAAGCAGTTCGAGGTGGTGAAGCGCTGGCTCAACGACCGTGAGACCCACGAGGTGGTGTGCGCCACGGACGCGGGGCGCGAGGGCGAGCTGATCTTCCGCTACATCGCCGAGCAGGCGGGGCTCTCGAAGCCGGTGAAGCGGCTGTGGGTGTCGTCGCTCACAGACGAGGCGATCCGCACGGGCT
Organism: Polyangiales bacterium; assembly: GCA_036277895.1. GTDB lineage: Bacteria > Myxococcota_A > Polyangia > Polyangiales > DASUME01 > DASUME01. The sequence continues at coordinate 1,155 of DASUME010000026.1, read as the reverse complement.
TCCGCAAGCTGCAGGACGCGAGCGCGTACGACCCGCTGGCGGACGCCGCGCGCGGGCGCAGTCGCGCGGACTGGCTGGTGGGCATGAACCTCTCGCGCGCGTACACGCTGGTCGCTGGCACGCGCGGCGCGGGTGTGCTCAGCGTGGGACGCGTGCAGACGCCCACGCTCGCGCTGATCGTCGAGCGCGATCGCGCCGTGCGCGCGTTCGTGCCCGAGGCATATCAGGAGGTGGTGATCGAGTGTGGCGCGCAGCAGAGCTTCGACGCGCGCTACGTGCGCACGCACCGGGACAACGAAGCCGCGCGGCTCGACCCGAAGACGGAGGAGGCTTCCCTGCTTCGCGCGCGGGCGCTGATCGGCGATGCCCGTGTGCACTCGGTCGAGCGCGAGGAGAAGCGCAGCCGGCCGCAGCTGCTGTACGACCTGACCGAGCTGCAGCGCCACGCCAGCCGGCTGTACGGCTTCTCGGCCAGCCGCACGCTGGCGCTCGCGCAGAAGCTGTACGAAGAGCACAAGCTGATCAGCTACCCGCGTACGGACAGCCGGCACCTCACCGACGAGGTGGCGCGCGAGCTGCCGGCGATCACGGAGGCGGTGGCGCCGCCGTACCGCGGGCTGCTGGAGCCGGAGAGCATGCGCCGCACGCTCGGCAAGCGCTTCATCGACGACGCACAGGTGCGCGACCACCACGCGATCATCCCCACCGGCAAGCCATGCCGGCTCGGCGCGGGCACGGACGAGTTCAAGCTCTACGACCTGATCGTGCGCAGGCTGCTGGCGGCGTACCAGAGCGACTACGTGTGGGCGGTCACTACCGTGCGCATCGAGCTCACGGGTGAGCAGATCGATCGCTACCTCGCGACCGGCACCACGATGCTGCAGCAGGGCTACCGTGCGCTCGACGTGCTGTCGCGCAAGCGCGACCCGGACGCAGCCACGCTGCCGCCGCTGAGCGAGGCACAGCCCCTCGAGGTGAAGGGCGCGCGCGTCGAGGACAAGCAGACGCGGCCGCCCCCGCACTACAACGAAGCCAGCTTGCTGACGGCGATGGAGACCGCGGGCCGCACGCTGGACGACAAGGAGCTCTCGGACGCGATGCGCGAGCGTGGGCTCGGCACGCCGGCCACACGCGCGGCGATCATCGAGACGTTGT